>NZ_JAAGPL010000071.1:0-40493 GCF_017104785.1 Burkholderia sp. Ac-20353
GGCGTCGGACGCGCATCCCGAATGGCCGGGCGACCGCGTGCGCGACATGTACGAGCTCGAGCTGCTGCACGAGTTCGTCGAGTCCGGCAAGCCGGTGCTCGGCGTGTGCCGCGGCTGCCAGCTGATCGATCGATCCAGCACGGGGTGAGGTCGCGCGACGTGCTGGTTTTCATAGTTCCTACCGTGGTTCATCAGGGTATGCTGCATCCGAGCAACATCCGCCTGCGCGACTACGCGAAGTGTCTCGCCGGCCTGCTGCTGCAAGGCGGCGCCGACGTGTCGCCGCAGACTTATGCGGCGTCGGACGCGCATCCCGAATGGCCGGGCGACCGCGTGCGCGACATGTACGAGCTCGAGCTGCTGCACGAGTTCGTCGAGTCCGGCAAGCCGGTGCTCGGCGTGTGCCGCGGCTGCCAGCTGATCAACGTCGCGTTCGGCGGATCGCTCTATCAGGACATCGCGACCGACGTGCCGACCGCGAACCCGCACGTGAGCGAGCATTACGACCAGCACCGCCACGCGATCCGGTTTCCCGACAGCTCGACGCTCGCGAGCATGTTCCCGGGGCGCCGCGAGGCGATCGTCAACTCGATCCACCACCAGGCGATCCGCGATCTCGGCCGCGACCTGAACATCGAGGCCGTGTCGGCTGGCGACGGGATCATCGAGGGCATCCGCTACCGGCGCGCGCCGTTCGTCGTCGGCGTGCAATGGCACCCCGAGTTCCATCGCGCGGGCGGGGCCGAACTGCTCGACTGCACGCCGCTGCTCGACTCGTTCCTGCGCGCCGCGCGCGAGACGCGACTGTAAGACTGTCGGGCTTTGTGACCACGTGCCGCATCCCGAATTATTTCGAGATGCGGCTCCGGCGTTTTCAACGATAATCACGCGTTCCCGATTCGTTCGCCGGAGTCTGAAGTTGGTCTTCCGAAATCTCTTCCCTGCACGACCTGCAGCGTGGACCGTTGCGATCGCCTTGTGCGCGCATGCGGGCGCGGCATGGTCCGCCGATGCGTCGGCACCCGTTGCCGGCACCCGCCCGGCCGTGACGAGCCTGAGCGGCGACGCGGCGCCTGCCGCAAACGGCACCGTACAAGGCAACGTCGCCGAGCTGACGCAGATGCTGCGTGACGCCAGGATCGTCGAAATGCGCACGACGTACAACGGCAGCTACGGCGCCAGCCTGATGTTCGATCCGCAGGAAATGACGTACTACGTCGCGCTGTTCCAGGACAAGCATCTGTGGCGCGTGATCCGGTCGCAGGACAAGAGCCGTGCGGAGATGGTGTATGCGAACTTCGTCCAGCAGACCGTGCAGTTGTCGGACGTCGAGATTCGCCGGACGGAACTGCAGGCGCAGAAGGCGTTTCTCGAGCGCGTGATCGCGCTGTCGACGAATCGTGCGCAGCAGTTGCAGGCCGACCTGAACGTCGCGCGCAGCCAGCAGGCCGAGGTTGCGCAGCGGCAGAAGACGACGGAAGAACAGGCGCGCGCACTGCAGGTCGAGAAGCGTGCGGCACAGGTGCAGTTGCGTGAACTGCAGCAGCAGGTGCAGCAGCTCGAGCGCCAGACCGAGTCGGGATTGCCGGTGCACAAGTAACGCGCGCACGACGTTCGGATCGACGAAACACGAAGCCCGGCGAAGCGACCTTCGCCGGGCTTTCTTTTTTGCTGCGGCTTGCCGGTGCCGGTCAGCGCGTGAATGCGTCAGGTGCGTCGGTCACGCGCCGGTGGGACAGCCGGGAGGTCCAGTCGAAATCGGGCTCAGGCGTGCGCGCCGCCGGAGCAGCCGCAGGTTGGGCGGTGCGCAGCGCGTTCGCCATCGCGATCAGCGTGCGCGGATCGTCGATCGCGTCGAGCGGCGGTTTGGTCGGCAACGGGGCGCGTCGATGCGCGGCGCGTGTCGGCTGCAGTGCAGGCTGGATACGGTTGGCGGCACTTTGTACGACCGGCGCGGTGGCATGCGGGGCAAGCGTCGGGCGAGCGCCGGTTGTACGCGCTGGCGGGGGCGCTGACGTGTGCGCTAACGAGGGCGCTAACGAGGGCGCTAACGAGGGCGCTGGCGGGGGCGCGGCCGCGAGCCGTTCTGCGTCGGCCGTTGTGCTGGGGGGCTGGGCCGCGACGGTTGGCGATTGCGCGCGTGTCGCGATCGATGGCCCGGCGGCGGCTGCATCGCGGGTATCGGCCGGGCTGGCTGTCGGTCTGACTGTTGGGCTGGCCGCCGGTCTCGTGCGTGCCAATGACGAATCCGGTGGCCGGCTTTCGTGCTGGACCACGATGGAGCCCGTGTGCACTGACGGCGTCAACGGTCCGATACCGGGTGGCGGCTCGTGCGCGACGATCAGCCAGCCGATGAGACCGAGCGCGCCGATGCTCCAGCACGTCGCGAACATTGCGCGCCGGTCGCGTGCGCGGGCCGCGCCGGCGACCGGCTGCAACGCAACGATGATCGGCTGCGGCACGGCCGAAATCGACGGCTGCCATTGACAGCCGCGATGGGGTGCGGTGACGTCGATACACGACGTAGTGATGACTGCGCGGCCGGCGCTGCCGGGCTGCTTGTCGAATGAGCCTCGGATTGCCCACTCGCGACCGAATGGCGGCACGCCGTCGAGCGGCGCAAAACGAGGCTTGGCGAGTTCGCCTTCGACGGGAACGAGTGGCGATCGGTTCATGGCGGAGAGGCGCCGCGTGGCACGGGCGGAAAGCCCGATGCGGAGCGGACGTCGACACAAAACTCAGTATTGTGGTCAATCGGGGGCGGACCGTCGATCAGATAAGTCCGATTTTTGACGGCTATTTTTGAAAGGGCCGAGACGGTCGTGCCGCGCCGCCGCATGCGGCACGACCCGGATTGCGCTCCCTTTTTGATCGGATGGTCAGGCGTCGCGCAGTGCGTCGGCCACGACGCGCACGACGGTGTCCCATTGTCCGGGGGCCGGCTGCCGCACGAGCCGCGCGTGGGAATACCACGGACAGTCGGCGCCGGCGAACCAGCGCCAGTCCGCCGCGAACGGCAGCATCAGCCACAGCGGCTTGCCGAGCGCGCCGGTGAGGTGTGCGACCGAGGTATCGATCGAGACGACGCCATCGAGCCGTTCGATCACCGCCGCCGTGTCGGCGAAGTCGGTCAGCCGGCCGCCGAGGTGATGGACACGCGGATGCGCATCGATGCAGGCGCGCTCCGCGTCGTCCACCGCAGGCTGCAGCACGATCCAGTCGATGTCGGGCAGCTCGAACAGCGGCGCGAGCGCGGTGAGCGGCATCGAGCGGTTGTCCTGCGCCAGCCGGCGTCCCGACCACGCGATCCCGAACTTGCGTTTCGACTGTCCGCCTAGCGAGCCGCGGAAGCGCCGGCGGGCGAGGTCGGGCGCGCCGAGATAGCGCGTTCCCGACAGGATGTCGGCAGGCTGCAGCCCGAGCGCGAACGGCAGGCTCAGCAGCGTGCACGCAATGTCCGCTACGGGCGCCTTCGCGGCGCCTTGCGCGACGAGCGTCACGCGCCAGTGTGCGGCGATCGGCGCGAGCAGCGTGACGAGCTCCGGCTGCACCTCGAGTACGACGTGCGCGCAGCGCGCGCGGGCGAGCGGCACGAAACGGACGAACTGCAGCGTGTCGCCGAACCCCTGTTCCGCGCGGATCAGCAGCGTGCGCGACGCGATCGGCTCGCCTTGCCAGCGCGGCAGCGCGCCGAGCGGCGTCGCGCCGGGTGTGTCGTGGCGCGCTTCGTACGCGGGCAGGCCGCGCGTGAAATCGCCGAGCGTCAGCAGCGTGACCGCGCGATGCAATTTCGCGAGCGTGAGATCGGGCGTGACGCGCAGCGCCTGGTCGAACGCGCGCAATGCCATCTCGTGCGCGCCGAGCGCGTGATGTGCGTTGCCGAGGTTCAGCCACGCGAGGCTGAACGACGGATCGAGGCCGACCGCGCGCTCGTAGTAGGGCAGCGCATCGCGATGGCGTGCCTGCGCGCACAGTGCGTTCGCGAGGCCGAACAGCGCGAGCGGGAACGGTGGATGCAGCGCGAGCGCGGCCTCGAACGCGGCGGCGGCTTCCGCGTGGCGGCCGATCGCGTCGAGCGTATTGCCGAGGTTGAAATGCGCGGCGACGAAGCGCGGCTGCGCGTCGATGGCCGCGCGGAAATGCGTGACTGCGTCGTCGGCGCGGTCCATCGCGGACAGCGCCATCGCGAGGTTGTTGTGTGCGCCCGCGTGGCCCGGACGCAGTTCGAGCGCACGATGGAACGCGGCGAGCGCGTCGTCGTGGCGGCCGAGCGCGTTCAGTGCGTTGCCGAGATTGTTGTGGATCGACGCGTCGTCCGGCGTGAGCCGCAGCGCGCGCTCGAATGCATCGATCGCATCCTCGTGACGCTGCAGTGCCGCATACGCGTTGCCGAGGTTGTAGTGTGCGAGCGGAAATTCGGGCGCGAGCGTCAGCGCGTTGCGGAAGCGGTCGATCGCTTCGTCCATGCGGCCGAGCGCCTTCAGCGCATTGCCGAGATTCAGCTGCAGCGCGGCATCGTCCGGACGCAACGCGACCGCGCGGCCGACGAGATCGGCCGCTTCAGCGTGTTGGCCCTGCTGATGCCGCAACACGCCGAACAGATGCAGCGCGTCGGCGTCGGCGGGATTGGCGGCGAGCGCGGCGCGATAGCCGTGCTCGGCGTCGGCGAGCCGGCCCGCGCGGTGCGCGGCGTATGCTCGGTCGAAGGCGGAATCCATGACGCGAAAACTAGCGGAAAACACGCATTTTCCCATAGTCGCCGCCGCGGCCCCAGTCGGCCGTCCGGCATATGGTCCCGTCAGGCGGAGCGGCGTAGACTTGGCAGGGTCGCAAGTCATCGAGGTTCTCATGGTCGACGAACTGCTCGATATCCCGCCCGTGCTGATCGTCGGAGCGGGGCCGACCGGCCTTGCCGCCGCGATGAGCCTTGCGCGGGCGCGTGTGCCGGTGCGCATCATCGACAAGGCCGAGGCGCCTGCGCCGTATTCGCGCGCGATCGGCATCCAGGCGCGCACGCTCGAATTGCTGGAGCAGCATCGCGCGGTCGAACCGTTCCTCGCAAGCGGCCATCGCGCGCACGCGGCGGCGTTGCACGCGGACGGCCGCGTGATCGCCCGGCTCGATTTCGATCCGCTGCAGACGCGCTATCCGTATCTGCTGTTTCTCGACCAGAGCGTTACCGAGCGGCTGCTCGCCGAACATCTCGCCGGCCTCGGCGTGACGGTCGAACGCGGCCGGACGCTGACCGCATGCAATACGGGCAACACCGGCGAGACGGGCAACGCGGGCAACACGTCGCTCGACGTCACGATCCGCGACGCGCGGGGCAACGACGAGCGGTTCGCGCCGTCGTACCTGATCGCCGCGGACGGCGCGCACAGCACGGTGCGCCACCTGCTCGGCGTCGGCTTCGTCGGCCGGCCGTTCGAGCAGACGTTCCTGCTCGCCGATCTTGCCGCGATCCCCGACTGGCCGGATGACGAGATTCATCTGTTCACGAGGGCGGACGGGATCGCGGGCCTGTTCCCGATGGGCGACGGGCGCTTCCGGCTGGTGGCGGACCGGCCGCCCGAGAGCGGGGCGCCACCCGACGAGCGTGGTCCGTCGCTGGCCCAATGCCAGGAGCTCGTGCGTGCGCGCGTCGGAACGTCGATCGTGCTGAGCGATCTCACGTGGTCGTCCTACTTCCGGCTGCACAGCCGAATGGTCGAGCGGTTGCGGCACGGCCGCGTGTTCTTCGCGGGCGACGCCGCGCACGTGCACAGCCCGGCGGGCGCGCAGGGGATGAACACGGGCATCCAGGAAGCCTTCAATCTCGGCTGGAAGCTCGCCCGGGTGCTGGGCGCGGGCGCGCCGGAGCGCCTGCTCGACACGTATCACGCGGAACGTCATCCGATCGAGCGCGACGTGCTCCGGCAGACGAGCTTCCTGACGCAAATCGTCGAGGCCGATCGCGGGCCGATGAAGCTGCTACGCGATCACGTCGTGCCGCTGCTGTCGTCGTTCGGGCCGATGCGCGACGCGGTGCGGCGAACGGTCAGCGAACTGGGGGTGCAATACCGGAAGAGCCCGCTCACGCTCGAGCGCGTGCTCGACGGCGGCCCGCGCGCGGGCGAGCGGGCGCCCGATGCGCTCGTGCATGTGGTCGACGGGCCGCTCGGGCAGGCGCCGGGCATTGCGAGGCTCTTCGACCTGCACGAGCCGGCCGGCTTTACGCTGTTGCTGCTCGAGGATCCGCCGCCCGACGACGCGGTCGACACGCCACCCGCCCCGGCCGAAGTGCAGGCGCTCGTGCAATCGATCGAGCGGATCATGCCGGGCGCGGTGCGCGTGTGGCGCATCACCGATACGGAAGGCGACGGCGCGGCGGGGCTTGCGGAAGCCTACGGCCGGTCGCGGCCGGCGTTCTATCTGCTGCGGCCCGACGGCTATATCGCGGCGCGCGGGCGGCCGGCATCCGACGCGAACGCGTTGCTGCGGCACTGCGAAAGCTGGTTCGCCGGCGTGTCGGCGTCTGCCTAGGGCCCGTTATTAGCGAGATAGCGAGAACAGGCCCCAGGCGCGATCAGGCTGGCGTGGCGGCGGGCGCAAGCGTGTCGCGATAGGCGGCGATCGCGTCCCGCACGATCGCCGCGGCGTGCTGTGCGGCAGCGCCGGCCGGGTCGTCGAACGCCGCCAGCAGCGCGCGGCGCATCCGCGGTTCCCAGAAGCGCCGGATATGGTCGGCGATGCCGGCCAGCGCTTCGTCGCGATCGGGCATCGACGCGAAGAACTCGCCGATCCGGTTGGCCATGTCGATCAGGTGTCCGGTGTCCATTGCGTCCTCACTTGCCGGTCGTCACAGCCGAGGGCGCGGCCGATTTGGCCGCTCGGCGTTCGAGCAGGTCGAGCTGCTCGGCGTTGAAGCGCGCGTACGCGCGCTGCCAGTCGGACGGTTGCGCGACCGGCATCACCTGCACGGCCGTCACCTTGTACTCGGGGCAGTTCGTCGCCCAGTCCGAGCTGTCGGTCGTGATCACGTTCGCGCCCGATTCGGGGAAGTGGAACGTCGTGTACACGACGCCAGGCTGCATCCGTTCGGTCACGAGCGCGCGCAGCACGGTCTGACCCGCGCGCGACTCGATGCCGACCCAGTCGCCGCTGCGGATTCCGCGGTCCTGCGCATCGTGCGGATGGATCTCGAGCCGATCCTCCTCGTGCCACTGCACGTTGTCGGTGCGGCGCGTCTGCGCGCCGACGTTGTATTGCGACAGGATGCGGCCCGTCGTCAGGATCAGCGGATAGCGTTGCGTGACCTTTTCCGGCGTCGGAATGAACTGCGTGATCACGAACCGGCCCTTGCCGCGCACGAACGCATCGATGTGCATCGTCGGCGTACCCTCCGGTGCGTCCTCGTTGCAAGGCCACTGGATGCTGCCGAGCGCGTCGAGCTTCGCGTACGACACGCCCGTGAAGGTCGGCGTGAGCCGCGCGATCTCGTCCATGATCTGCGACGGATGCGCGTAATCCATGTCGTAGCCGAGTGCGCGGGACAGCATCAGCGTCACTTCCCAGTCCGCGTAGCCCGCGAGCGGCGGCATCACCTTGCGCACGCGCGAGATGCGGCGCTCCGCGTTCGTGAACGTGCCGTCCTTCTCGAGGAACGACGAGCCGGGCAGGAACACGTGTGCGTACTTCGCCGTCTCGTTCAGGAAGATGTCCTGCACGACGATGCATTCCATCGACGACAGCGCGGCCGCGACGTGCTGCGTGTTCGGGTCCGACTGCACGATGTCCTCGCCCTGGCAGTACAGCCCCTTGAAGCTGCCGTCGAGCGCCGCATCGAACATGTTCGGAATGCGCAGTCCCGGTTCCGGCTGCAGCTTCGCCGACCACGCCTGCTCGAACAGCGTGCGCACGCTCGTGTCGCCGATGTGGCGGTAGCCGGGCAACTCGTGCGGGAACGAACCCATGTCGCACGAGCCCTGCACGTTGTTCTGGCCGCGCAGCGGATTGACGCCGACGCCTTCGCGGCCGATGTTGCCGGTCGCCATCGCGAGGTTCGCGATGCCCATCACCGTCGTCGAGCCTTGCGCGTGTTCGGTCACGCCGAGGCCGTAGTAGATCGCGGCGTTGCCGCCCGTCGCGTAGAGGCGCGCAGCGGCGCGCACCTGCTCGGCGGGCACGCCCGTCACGTCCGCGGTCGCCTCGGGCGAGTTGTCGGCGCGCGACACGAAATCGCGCCATTGCTCGAATGCACGCGTCTCGCAGCGTTCGGCAACGAATGTGTCGGCAACGAGCCCTTCAGTGACGATCACGTGCGCGAGCGCATTGACGATCGCGACGTTGGTACCGGGGCGCAGCTGCAGGTGATGCGTGGCCTTCACGTGCGGGCCGTCGACCACGTCGATGCGGCGCGGGTCGATGACGATCAGCTTCGCGCCTTCGCGCACGCGGCGCTTGAGCCGTGAGCCGAACACCGGGTGCCCGTCGGTCGGGTTCGCGCCCATCACGACGATGACGTCGGCCTCGCCGACCGACGCGAAAGTCTGCGTGCCGGCCGATTCGCCGAGCGTCGTCTTCAGGCCATAGCCGGTCGGCGAATGGCAGACACGCGCGCAGGTGTCGACGTTGTTGTTGCCGAACGCGGCGCGCACGAGCTTCTGCACGAGATAGGTTTCCTCGTTCGTGCAGCGCGACGACGTGATGCCGCCGATCGAGTCGCGGCCGTACGTCGCCTGGAGCCGGCGGAACTGCGTTGCCGCGTAAGTGAGCGCTTCTTCCCAGCTCACTTCGCGCCACGGATCGGTGATCCTTTCGCGGATCATCGGCTTCGTGATGCGGTCCTTGTGCGTCGCATAGCCCCACGCGAAGCGGCCCTTCACGCACGCGTGGCCTTCGTTTGCCTGCCCGTTCTTGTGCGGTGTCATGCGCACGACCTGCGTGCCCTTCATTTCCGCCTTGAACGAGCAGCCGACGCCGCAGTATGCGCAGGTCGTCACGACCGCGTGCTCCGGCTGGCCGAGCTGCACAACCGATTTTTCCTGCAGCGTCGCGGTCGGACAGGCGGCCACGCATGCGCCGCACGACACGCACTCGGATGCCATGAACGATTCGCTTTCGCCGGCCGCGACGCGCGATTCGAAGCCCCGCGCGGCGATCGTCAGAGCGAACGTGCCTTGCGTTTCCTCGCACGCGCGCACGCAGCGGTTGCAGACGATGCACTTCGACGGATCGTACGTGAAGTACGGATTCGATTCGTCTTTCCGGTCATGCAGATGGTTCGCGCCTTCGAAGCCGTAGCGCACCTCGCGCAGCCCGACGACGCCGGCCATGTCCTGCAGCTCGCAGTCGCCGTTGGCGGGGCAGGTCAGGCAGTCGAGCGGGTGATCGGAGATGTACAGCTCCATCACGTTGCGGCGCAGCCCCTGCAGCCGGTCGGATTGCGTGCGCACCTTCATGCCCGCTTCGGCGGGCGTCGTGCACGACGCGGGATAGCCGCGCCGGCCTTCGATCTCGACGAGGCACAGGCGGCACGAGCCGAACGGCTCGAGCGAATCGGTCGCACACAGTTTCGGGACGTTGACGCCGGCTTCGATGGCGGCGCGCATCACCGACGTGCCGGCCGGCACCGTCACCGGCTGGCCGTCGATCTCGAGCGTGACGTCGGTGTCGGCGTGGCGCAGCGGCGTGCCGTAGTCGGTGTCGTCGAACGGGTCGCGTGCGCGCGCCTGCGCGGCGCTCTTGCACGCGCACTGGCCCGAGCCGCAGCCGCCCTGGCGGGCGTTGGTCGTGTCGAGGGACATGCGAGGCTCCTTCGTGGTCAGGCCGCGGCCTGGGCCGGACCCGGCGCGGCATCCTGGCCGGCGGCGAGTCCGAAATCTTCGGGAAAGTGATCGAGCGCGGACAGCACCGGGTATGGCGTCATCCCGCCCATCGCGCACAGCGAGCCGGCGAGCATCGTGTCGCACAGGTCGCGCAGCAGCGTGACCTGGCGTTCCGACGTGTCGCCCTGGCGGATCCGCGCGATCGTCTCGACGCCGCGCGTCGAGCCGATCCGGCACGGCGTGCACTTGCCGCACGATTCGATCGCGCAGAACTTCATTGCGTATTCGGCGAGCTCGGCGAGGTTCGACGTGTCGTCGTGCAGCACGATCCCGCCGTGGCCGACCACCGCGCCGATCGCCGTGTAGGCCTCGTAATCGAGCGGCACGTCCCACTGAGGTTCGGGCAGGTAGGTGCCGAGCGGGCCGCCGACCTGCGCCGCGCGTGCGGGCCGGCCGCTTGCGGTGCCGCCGCCGAAGTCGAACAGCAGTTCGCGCAGCGTGACGCCGAACGCGAGCTCGACGAGGCCGCCGTGCCGGATGTTGCCGGCGAGCTGGAACGGCAGCGTGCCGCGCGAGCGGCCCATCCCGTAATCTCGATAGAACGCGGCGCCGCGCGAGAAGATCACCGGCGCGGTCGCCAGCGTGATCACGTTGTTGATGACGGTCGGTTGGCCGTACAGGCCTGCAAGCGCGGGCAACGGCGGCTTCGCGCGCACGACGCCGCGCTTGCCTTCGAGCGATTCGAGCAGCGCCGTTTCCTCGCCGCACACGTACGAGCCCGCGCCTTTCGCGACATGCAGCTCGAACGCGTGCGCGGAACCGAGCACGCTCGCGCCGAGCCAGCCGGCGTCGCGCGCCCGCGCGATGGCCGCCTCGAGCGTCGCGATCGCGTGCGGATATTCGCTGCGCACGTAGATGTAGCCGATCGTCGCGCCGGTCACGATGCCCGCGATGATCATCCCTTCGATCAGGCAGTACGGGTCGCTTTCCATGATCAGCCGATCGGAGAACGTACCCGAGTCGCCTTCGTCTGCATTGCAGACGATGTACTTCTGCTTCGCGCTCGCGTGCCGGACCGTGCGCCATTTGATGCCGGCCGGAAATGCCGCGCCGCCGCGGCCGCGCAGGCCCGATTCGATCAGCGCTTCGCACGCGGCATCGCCGTCGAGCGCGAGCGCGTTCTTCAGGCCGGCGAGGCCGTCGTGCCGCAGGTAGTCGTCGATCGACAGCGGGTCGGTCAGGCCGATGCGCGCGAACGTGAGCCGCTGCTGGCGCGCGAGATACGGCAACGCGTCGACGAGGCCGACGCTGCTCGGGTGCGCGCCGCCGTCGAGCCAGCCGGCGTCGAACAGCGCGGGCACGTCGGTGGCCGACAGATTCGCATAGCCGACGCGGCCCGCCGCGGTGCCGACCTCGACGAGCGGCTCGAGCCACAGCAGGCCGCGCGAGCCGTTGCGGACGAGCTCGATCGCAACGCCGCGCCGTTCGGCCTCGGCGACGATCGCGGCAGCGAGCGCGTCGGCGCCGAGCGCCAGCGCGGATGAATCGCGCGGGACGTAGATGCGGGTCGTCATGCTTCCTCCTTCGCGTGCGCGACCGCGTCAGCGAGCAGCGCGTCGAATTTCTCCGCCGTGACCTTCGCGTGCAGCACGCCATTGATCGTCAGCGACGGCGACTGCGCGCAGAGTCCGAGGCAGTAGACCGATTCGAGCGCGACGTCGCCCGGTGGCACGTGGTTCGTTGCGCCCGTGTGCACCGCAGCATCGTGCGCGGCGTCGAACCGGCAGCCGGTGCGTGCTTCCGCGTGGGCCGCGAGTGACTCGCAGCCCATGCTGCGGCAGGCTTCCGCGCGGCACATCTGGATCGTCACGCGCGCGGGCGGCGCGGTACGGAAGTGGTGGTAATAGGTGAGGACGCCGTGCACTTCGGCGCGCGACAGGTTCAGCGCCTTCGCGAGCGGCGCGACGCAGCCCGGCGGCACGTAGCCGGCATCGTCCTGGATCGCGTGCAGGATCGCGACGAGCGACCGGCCCGCGTGCGCGTGCCGCTCGACGAGCGCGTCAGGCGCTTCGGGCGCTTCGGAATTCGGGGACATCTGCTATGCTCCTCCAAAGTCTCATATGCGCTGATGTTTCATATTTCACGCATGCCGACTTCGTTTTGATGGATTTTGGCCAACGATAAGCGGAACGCAGGATGGTCGCAATAGGAAAACGGAGTGCATAAATGATTCGGATCGAATGCGACGCGTATCTGCTCGTACGCGACAGCAACGGCGCGACGGCGAGCCTGTCGGACGTGGCGCCGCTGCTCGAACTCGTCGCCCGCACGGGCAGCATCGCGCAGGCCGCGCAGGTGAAGGGACTGTCTTACCGGCATGCGTGGGGACTGCTGCGCGCGCTGGAGGCCTGCGTCGGCGGTGCGCTGATCGAGACCGCCCGGGGCAAGGGCTCGACGCTGTCCGAACTCGGGCAGGCGGTCGTCGATGCGCAGCGCCTCGCGCGCAGCCGTCTCGACGGGAACCTGCGCGCGCTGGCGGCCGAAGTTGCGAGCGACCTGAACCGGCGGCTCGCGCAGCGAGATGGCGCGGTGCGCATCCATGCGTCGCACGGCTACGCAGTCGCGGCGCTCGTGTCGGCGCTCGTCGAAGCGCACGCGTCGGTCGACATCAAGTATCGCGAGAGCGTCGAGGCCGTGCAGGCGCTTGCGCGCGGCGAGTGCGAACTGGCGGGGTTTCATCTGCCGCGCGGCGCGTTTCGTGAACAGTGCGCACAGATCTACCAGCCGTGGCTCGACGATACGCGTCACGTGCTGATTCACCTGACGCGCCGCAAGCAAGGCTTGTTCTTGCCGCGCGGCAACCCGAAACGGGTCAGCGGGCTGTCCGACCTCGCGCGCGACGATATCCGGTTCGTCAACCGGCAGCCGGGCTCGGGCACGCGCATGCTGCTGGATCTCGCACTGCGCGGGATCGGCGTCGATCCGGAGCGCATCAACGGCTACGCGTCGGCGGAGCTGACCCATTCGGCGATCGCGGCGTTCGTCGCGAGCGGGATGGCCGATCTCGGCTTCGGCGTCGAGCCGGCCGCGCATCATTTCGGGCTCGATTTCATCCCGGTTGTCGACGAGGATTACTACTTCGCGTGCGAGCGCGCGCGGCTCGACGAACGGCCGCTCGCGGGCGTGCTCGCATTGCTGCGCGACGCGCGCTTCATCGAGCGGGTCGCGCATCTCGACGGCTACGATCCGGCTGCGTGCGGCACGCTGACGAGCGTCGCGGCAGGGCTCGCCGGCGACGACGCCGGCGCCGCGCGCGACGGCAACGCAAGGTAACGGGTGCGCGATCGAACCGCGCTGCAGCGGCGGGGGATTTGCGCTACGCTTGCCGCTTGATCAACGTTCCAACAAGCACGCCGCTCAGGCGTCGTCCCGCCATGAAATTTTCCGTTCCCCTCGCCGCGGCAGCGTTGACCGCGGGCCTGCTCGTCGCCGTTTCGCCGTTCGCGTTCGCGCAGAATTCGCCGGGTGTGCCCGGCGGGATCCTGAGCGACCAGTTTCGGCTGAACGAACATCCGCAAATGCCGTTCGCGGCGTCGGCGCCGTCGAAGAAATATCAGCCCAGCAAGAAGTCCGCGCTGCGCCGCAAGGGCGACCTGGGCGATCCGAACGGCTGCAACCTGAAATGTCCGATGGATGGCGAGTGATACACGGGTAACGCAGCATTCCGGCCGGACTGACTGGATAAGAGCGCATCGACTGCAAGCCCCGCGAAGCATGCCGCTTCGCGGGGCTTGCGCATTTCCGGCGACGATTTCGATCGGCGCGGCACATGGGCGAGCCGACGGTCCACAAAACCCGGCGGGTATGGTCGAGCGGGGCGGATTCTTGAGGCTTGGGGTGACCTAGTGGTTAACCCGCATTCAGGAAGTATGTGTTCCCGAAACCTGCCTTATTCTTAAGCAACTGCCTACATAAACTTCAGGTGTCAGCGATGAACGAGGCGTTCATCGCGAAAGACGGACAAATCTGGAGGTAGGTCATCATGAAGTCGCTCGTTCAAGCCGTTGTCGTTGCAGCCGCACTCGTCGCCCCGGTCGTGTCGTTCGCGCAGCCGGGTTCGCAGATCACTCGCGCGCAAGTGCGTGCCGAACTGGTTCAGCTCCAGCAGGCTGGCTACAACACCGCACGCGGTGAAGATCCGCATTATCCGGAGGCGATCCAGGCCGCGACTGCGCGTATCGCCGAACAGCAGCAAAACGCCGTCGCGCAGGCACAAGGTGTCGACGTCAGCGGCTATGGCGTGCAAGCGCAAGGCGCATCGGCTGCTGGTTCGCGTGCGGCCGGCGTGCGCCCGGCAACTGCCGAGGAAATGAAGTCGCTTTATCGTGGCAGTTAAGCGGCAGTTAAGCGGCAGCTAATCGGCAGGTTCCGGCAGGACAGGCGTCAGCGGCCCCGGGCCGCCGTGGCGCCGTCTGCCGTTGGCGAGCCGGGCAATTCGCGTCGTTCCGTACGGACACGCGCAGCGCCGGCGGACAGCGGGCCACCTTGCGACGATGCGGTCGGTTGCCATGCGCCCGGCCGCGAATGGGCGGCCCCGTCGATCCGGCGTTCGAAGCGGTACACGACGGCAGGCGGAAAGTTCATCCATGCGATGCCGACTCGTGCGGCACGAATCCCGATCGCTTCGAGATGACGCGCGGGGATCGGGCAGCGCGGCGCATACGTGAATTGATAGAACGCGCCGCCGGCGGCCAGATGGTGCGCGAATGCGCCTTGCACGATCGCGACCGCCTGTTCGACCGGCATTGCGACGAGCGGCAATCCACTGACGATCGCGTGCGCGCGCTCGGTGCCGAAGAAGCCGTCCGTTATCCCGAGCCCGGTTGCATCCATCTGCATCACGCGCAGCGCGGGGAACTGGTGCCGCAGCGCGGTGGCGAACGCAGGATCGGCCTCGACCAGCACCAGCCGGTCGCTGTTCACCCCGCGTGCCAGCAGCGCGCGGGTGAATACGCCGGTGCCGGCGCCGAGCTCGATCACGGACGCGTTGTCGTGCGGGATCTGCGCGGTGATCAGTGCGGCGAGCGCCGGGCTCGACGGCGCGAGTGCGCCGACCCGGCGCGGGTTGCGCAGCCAGGTCCGCAGGAACAGCATCCATTCAGGCAATCGCATCGACGGGCTCCTTACGGGATTCGAGCGGTGCGGTGGAAGTGGAAGGCGGCGAGCGAGACGTCCGCCATCAGAATCAGCATAGTGGGCCAGCGCGCATTCCGACATGTCGGTTGTTACAGTCATTTACGTGACGGGCGCGCCTGCCGTAAAGCAGGGCGAAGACGGGGCGTGAGGTGGGGTGTGAGGCGGCGCGCGAGCGGTGCGTGACCTCATGCACGCGCATCGGCGATGAAGAAAACAAAAACCCCGGCGTCGGGCGACGACCGGGGTTTCTTCGCATTCCTCGTCAACCGAAGAATGCACGCATTTGGTGGGGCGGCGTCACTCGAATTGTGGCGTATAGGCCACGTCAGTAAAGGGTGTTGGAATTTCGGCTTTGAAATGTACCCCCGGAAATACCCCCAGACTCGCGGTGCTGGTCTCGATTCATGCAAATAACAGGGCGAGGTAGCGGTGCCGCGCCGCCTCCTTTCTCCTGGTTCTTATGCCTTCGGCGGCTCGATGAGCACAGCCAGTCGTTTGATCTGCTCGGCCATATCGAGGAATCGAGCCGCCCAGCCGGGAATCGGTGATTGGCCATTCACCCACCGACTCGGCGTGTTTTTGTCGACGTCGGCCATGCGGGCAAAGTCGGCTTGCTTCCAGCCGAGCCGGCCCAGCGATGCGGTGAATTCGTCAGGGGTCATGTAGCGCCTCGCGCGCGTGAGAACGATGCGCTGATGATAGCTCGTCTCCCGATATGCGTACAGATTGGCGAAAAACGTACGCAATTTTACATAACGCTGCTTATCAATTTGCGGACGTGTGGACAGTTTTTGTCCGCATTCCGGGATTCGTGCGCCAGTAAAGGCACGCGGCGATATGGGGAATTTGCCTAAATTTTGTGCAGCGATGCGCGCCGAAGTTATCCACAAGCCCAGTGTGCCGTGTATGCATATTGATTGCTTATGCGCATAACCGCAAAGGCGAGTAACTTCCCCCAGTGGTCAGCGCACTACGGGGATGCGGCATCTCGTGGCCGGCCAATGGATCGGCTGGATGACCTCGCGCGGAGTTGGTCCGCTCGACAACCATGTCGCACGATCGAGGAAAAATCGATGGCTAAGCAACGAGACGCGAAAGCCGGTGAGGTCTCACCTCACATCTACGTCGACGCATCAGTTTCCAGCACCATTAGCGCAGTCAGCTACGAAGGCATCAGCATCACGACGCCAGACGGCATGCCGGCGACACTGGCCGTCGTCGACTCGAACGGAAAAGTGATTGAGGCCGGTCCGGACGTCGCGAATGCGGTATGGAGCGTCGTCATTGAGGCATACCGCCGCTTTTTGATGGGGACTGGTCATTTACGAGTCTACACCGACCCGTCTGAATTGCCCCGAAACCCTGATCTTTCGCGATGACGCCTCCTTCCCAATCTCTGAGCGCCAATTTCGGCACGGTTGTGAGCCTGCTTGTCCCTAAACCTGATCAGGGTTAACGGCCACATGCATGAAACCGATATTGGAAGTGAGTGACTAGGATGGGGGTGAGATGAGCGAAATAATCGAACGACTGCTCCGCCTGCCGCAGGTGCTCGATATGGTTGGACTGAGCAGGGCGAAAGTGTATGCGATGGTGAGGGCTGGAGAATTCCCGAAGCCGAGAAAAGTGCGCCACGCCTCTCTGTGGGTCGAGTCGGAAGTGCAGGCGTGGATCAGATCTGTCGTGGAGAAGGAGCCGGTGACGTCGAGGTGATGTCACCGATCTGCCCCGGCGGCCGCCAGCGGGCTCGTGCCCGCTTGGCCGGCGTGTTGCTAGCGGAGACAAGGGGCGGCGATTTACTGCATCCTGAGCCTCGTTCGCGACGGACATGAAAAAGCCGCCCAAAGGCGGCTCGATGAAGGCTTCACTGCGATCACGGCAATGCCGACGGATTGGTGTAGGTGTCACCGTAGTAACGTCCACCCGCCGCGAACGCGGCCGCATACAGCGAATCGTCGATCGCCTTGACCTGGGCGAAAGTTCGGCCGGCCGCCGTCAGATCCTCGAAAAACACGCGATACATGATTGCGCTGAAATCAACGTTTCTTGCGCCGTCGCCGTATTGACTCGCGATCTGGCCGAAGCCGAATGGCGTTGCGATCAGATTCGATGTGCTGGTCGGCGGGGTACCTTGGAACGTGTTTGCCCACTGCTCGATAGTGTTCCCGACCGTGTTTTTCGATGGGGAAGTAGAACTTCCCTGCATCGGCGCACCTCCCAAATGGCCGGTGATGCCTTCGTCGCAGATGATGGACCCCACGCCAGACGTCGAGCCAATATACGCATATGGCATCGACATCGACGAGAGCGCAGCGCGCGTGATCGCGTACCAAACCGACAGATAGTACGAGTGCGTCGGATTGGCCAGAATGTAACTCTGGATTGTCGCCGGCAATTGCAAGGATGCCTGCTGAGAGTTGGCCATCGTGGCCTGCGAGGTGATCACATGCAAGCCACCCAAGCCGCTTCGTTCGAGGAGCATCGACGTGTTCGGGGCCACAGTATTCGCACCATCATTTCGATGGAAGATCGGCATCACGTTGGCCGACTGGTTGCCGAGCAGATTGCGCGCCGAGACCTTCGCGATGTTCGGCATCTGCGTATCGGCATATTTGCCGGATGAAAACGCTGGTGCTGCCGGGAGTCCAGAAAACGGATTCATCGGGTGAGCGGGCTCCCACAGCATCAGCGTGCCAGCGGAGATCAACTGATCGTCATAGGCTAGCGGGAGACTGCCGGCGTTGTTGAGCGACCCTGGCAGAATGATGTCGAGACAGGACATAACTTAATACCCCTTGGAGTTGATTGCGGCCTGCACCAATGCAGCGGTATTGGCTTTGCCGGTTGCGTTTTCATGGATGCCATCGACCAGCATGGCACTCGTCAGAACAACGTAGGTGTTGCCGTTATTTAGCGAACGCTGTTCCCTGATGAATTCGTGGCACCCGTCGGCGCGTTCTGCGAAATCTTCGCGTAATCGTCTTTGTCGAGCGCCGTGAGCGTCGAGATAACCATCGGGACCGCCAGCTCGGTATAGAAGCCTTTCGAATCAATGGGCGACGACATCGGTTCGCTAATGGACTCGATCACCAGGGGGAAGTACAGCCGGCGCTTGTATTGGAAGCCGATGAGCGTCGGCGCGCGGCTCGGCAGCAACGCCGCCAGCGGGCCGAGCGAATCGTCCGTTTGCCCGGACAATCGCGCCACGATCGAATCAGCTGCCAGCTTTTGCGGAAGCGCCCATTGCATGAGCTGGACGAACGGTTCCTCGACCTCGGACTGAGGATCCGAAAATGCCCTGAAGAGTGCCGTGCACTGGATCTTCAGTGGAGGCATCCCCGTGAAGACCTGGACGCTGTTGAGCTTCGTGATGCCAGTCCGCCCCTGCAGCGCGTCGACAGTCTCTTGTGCTTGGGCGCCGCGCTGGCTAACGAAGGTTGAGACGGAGCTCTTGAGGCTACTCTCACCGGTGCCGAATACCTTGTCGACGAGTCTCCCTACCAAGCCCCGCGTATCTGTCATCACCTGCGACAACATTCCGCTCTGGACCATCGCCATCAACGCCGGAGCCTTCGTATCCGGAGATGCAGACTCAAACGGGCTTTGCCAGTTGAAGACCGCATCCATGTGAACATCGGTGAGAGGCGCACACACTTCGATCTGCGGCTGAAGCGGTGTCCCATTGCGATCGACTGCGAAGAAATGCGCGATCAGGTTCGGGTTGAGCCCCGTCCATGTGATCGACGGATCCGGCAATAGTGTCCCGGGCGGGGCACCTGTGCTGCCATTAGGAGCGGCCAAGGAGCGCCCCCTCGGCGGCCGCGTAAAAGGCCGCCAGCTCGCGCTCGGTCTCAGCAATTTCGCGATCGAGCCGGCCCTCTATGGTCACAAGCCCTTCGACGACAGCTCCCGGGTCCGTTGGGTCCGTGACGTAGTGCAAAACTGCCTCGAGAACATGGAGCCTAAACGCCATGCTGGTCAATCGTGAGTGTTTCTGCACCACGCGACCAAGGGCAGGGGATACAAGCGGATTCTGCATCGTCGCCACGACAAGTTCGGTGTAGTCACGCGGAGCCTCTTCCTGACCCGCTACGCACGGACCATAGAAACGGTTGGGGTCACGCTGGAGAGTTGCTTTTGACGTCATGGTGTCATTCCTCTATATCGGTGATCGGCGGCATCTGACGGTCTATCCGCGCTAGGAAGGTGCGCACATCGGCAAGTAGCTCGTCGATGCGCTGCAACTCGTCTTCAACTTCGCGACGGGCACGTGCGGCTCTTCGGGAATCGCGGCCTTCCGCGATGTTGTGCGCGTCGATCAGTTTGGATCCGTGAAACAGCAAGAGCCGCAGCAGCGGCTGCGATTGGGTTTCGAGTTCGGCGCGCCGACGCAACCAGGCAATGAACCCGCACACGTCGTTTCGGAAGTCACCCTCGACCATCTCCCACATGCGCAGATGTAGGTCTCGCTCCGGATCGTCAGTCAAGCCGAGTAGAAAATCGGTACTGACGCTATACGCGACGGCCGCACGGACAAGCAGCCCACGGGGCATATTCGCTTGGCCCCCCTCGATCTTGGAGAGGGCCGACGAATTCTGGTATCCCAAGAGCTTCGCTGCGTCTTGTTGCTCGAGCTGGTGTCGGAGGCGGGCTGCAACCAGCCGTTCGCGCAATATTGATGACACGCGAGGATCGTCGTTCGCAGGCCCGGGCGATTGAGGTGTGCCGAGAGTGGGCTTGATGATCATTCTCGGGGCGTCCCATCATCAGCGCGCGAAGTAAGGTCGTGCTCCTCCAACCACCCATCGCGCCTACACCGCCGGGTAATGGTGTCCGGATGACACCGGAAATGCTCGGCTAGCTGCCTCAAGGTCTCGCCGCGCTGCACGTATCGACGCTTAATCTCGCTCCATTCATAACGGGTTAGCCTCCGAGCCATGGCCTCAACCCTTCGGGACAGATGCGAGGCCCATTTCACGCACGTCCTGGGAGGGGTCGAAGGCGGGGCGGCGGAACTCATGCGGACCGGGCCAGGCCGGAAGCGGCGCCGTTAGGCGCGCCAAATGCTCATTCATACGTCGGGCCATCGACGGGTCGATATCGGCAATCGTGGACGTGTCTCGCGCGTGCGCCGGCCGCTCGAAATATTCATCGAGCTTGCGCAACTGTTCATCGATCACGCGGAGTTGGGCGCCCAACAGTTTTACGGTAGCGTCTGTTGGCTCGACTTGATCGAGGGCCGCATTGCCAATACCCATCTTCCGAGCGGCTGTCTGGTTATCTCTACGGCGCTCCTGGCTTGTGCTGATATCGCTACGGAGCCGTGCCGCCCGCAGCGTGAGCTCGGACCGAAGATCCGCCGCTGCACAAGCAATTGCCATTCGCTCGCAACCGATATCCCGTTCGCGCCGCCCAAATCGCGCGATCGATTCCTTTGCTTGCTCTGCCCGCGCATTGAGGTCGCGGATGCTTTCCGTGAGCACACTGAGGACCGCCGTGCTCCTATATTCCGCGTCCGCTGCAGCCTGCTCAAGAAGCGCCAAGGCACTGACCTGTATGAACGCTGATAACGATTCGCGCACCTGCCGAAGCTTGCCCAGGATGTCCGGATCGCATGTCAGGTCACAAATGCGCTGTACATGCTCAGGGTCGGGGTCTTGCTGGCCCGCGGTGAATTCCGGGAATTCAATGCTGCTCATCGATAGAGTCCTCACGTGATGAGGCTCCATCGTGAGCGGGCGGCCGATGCGTGAAATGCGCGATTTTCTCGAATTTCGCGTTTTGCCGATTGGCGGTGTCATGTCAGCCGGCCATCTGGATGCGGCGCGGTCGCAGCCATCTCCCCCAGTACGGACGAAGGGGGGCGAATCGGATTCACCCCCTTGTAGGGGCATCCGTCGAAGGGGCGATAGACGTCGCGCTCGGGGATGACTGACATTGCCTGCACACCGCTCGCAGTGGGGATGTCACGTTTCGTTACCCCTTGCAGTGATCGCCGATGGCCTTTCGGCCGTTCGAATATCCGAGCACGTCCATGACGTCACGCGCGACGAACCACGGCTCGTCGTGGGGGTACCCCGTTTCAGGGCACCCTTGCAGTGGGATGCGATCGCGTTCTCTGGGCGCGGTCGGATATGTCGACCGCACATGTTCACCAGTTGCCGTTGACCCCATCATGGACATGTTCGACAGATGCGTGAACATGTTCAGAAGGCGGTTTCAACATCAGGGTTTACAAGGGCGAACATGTTCGCCCGACAGTCGTCGGCTGGCCTCGCAACAAACCGCTATGCCAGCGTGGCGAGGGATCTGGTGAGTAGGGCGCCAGCGATGGGCGGCCGATCTCTGCGACCGGCACCTGTAGTTTTCTGTAGTAGGCCGGCGCCTCGCACCTGAGCATTTCTGAGCGGCTTTTCTCCCGCTTTGGACATGTTTTCCCACGATGAACATGTCCAAGTGACGGTCGACCTTAACTGTCCTTAACCACCCTCAATCTCCCTCAGCATGGAACATGTTCGTCCGCGCGTCCGCCGTATGCGTGAATAGCGCCGCAAAGCCTTATGCTGCAAGGGGAGTGCGATAGTTTCGATCGTTCGCCGGCAGTGAGGAGAACATGTTCAAGCGCGTCCGCCGGTCACACGAACATGTTCATATGGGCTGTTTGAACATGTTCAAGCCGGGTGGCCTTTCTCCGGCTGAACATGTTCGATCGCCTCTTTCACGCTGGGTGCGGGCTCCGCACTTGCTCGCCTGCCTTGGCCCAATTGTTGCGCGTGGCATAGGTTGCGCACGCACCCTTTGATGGCACAGGGACGCCCAGACGCTCGCCGACGATTTTCACTGCAGCCGCGTAGCTCAACTTCGGGTCGGCTTCCCACTCCCTGCGGATTGCCTCCCAAAGCTTGGGTGGGTAGCGCGTGCCCTTGCCTTCACCTTGGGCGGCGCACTCTGAAGTCGCCGGCACCGGGGGAAGCGCCCGGTCCACCAACTCCCGTACCGCGGAGACTCCCCATCGCATTGACGCCGCCTCGAAGCTGTCGGTCGCGTCCTCAGTACGGATCGTCGGCGTAATCAAGCGCGCCGCCGTCCTGCCGATTGTCTCGTGGAGATCCGATGAGGCGTCGGATGAGGGGCGGTCGCAGACGAAGAGCTGGCGGTCGCGGAACTGTTCGCGCGCACGACGGAGTACTGCCGGCATGTTTCGCTCGGTCATGGCAAACCAGATCGCGTATCCGGTCGCTTCATGCAACGCAGCGGCACTCCCCCAAGTCGAGGTAATGAGCAGGGGCGCACCGTCTCCGATATCGTCCGCAGCGAGGATGACGCCGTGCGCTCCGTGCTGGGTGAAATCACCCAGGAAGGTTCGCCAGCCGCTAGGCTCGATTAGCTCGATCCCGAAAACCTCATCTCCACGGAACACCGCGGCGATGAGATCTCGACCGGATTGGCGCAGACCATGTGGCCCGACGCGCATCAGGCGCAAGCTCGCGCACGAATTCTCTAGGTTTACCGGGGCGCCGCTCGCGCGCCAGATCCGCAGTGCCTCGGCCCGAGCTTCCTCCGGCGTGCCGGCCCAGTCTGCGAATTTCAGGCCTTCGTAGGCCAGATGCCGATTGATCATGCTGCACTTTCCTCCAGAAGCAGTCGGCGCATCTCGACCGCGCGCGATTGACCACATTTGAGTCGCCGCCTGATGTCAGCGACGGTCGGTTTCAGGGTGCCGTTCTTGACTTCACGAGCAAGCGCGGTAACGTCAGATTCCGACGCGGCTGGCGACTCTGCGGCAGCGTCACGCTGAGGCGGGGGAGTAACGCATGGTGACGCCGTTGAATCGACTTCGCGACTGACGGCCGGCATGGGCGCGACTCCCTGCGAAGCCGCACCGGACATGGGTCTTGCTCCCAGTGCGATTGTCCATGAGAGGCACGCGACTGCCTCAAGCGTCGCGGCGAATAGCAGACTAAGTAGCATGTCGATCGACCCGGACCCGACGCCGAGTAGCATCGCCAAACGGCCCGATACTGGATCTGCACGCAGAGCGTCACGCGCCGCCGCCTCCCGCTCCCGTTGTGCGTCGAGACGATCGTCAGCAGCTTCCCGTCGACGCGCTTCTGATAGCTCGACGTCGAACGCCTCGCGCCGTGCCTCGAGCGCCGTGTGTGCGGCCGGGTCCGTTGTGCGTGCCAGGCGCCCGATGACCGCCGCCCGATCAGCCGCGATGACGCTAAGAGGCCGACCCTCACTACCTCGCGATAGGAGGGTGAACGAAACGTTCACCCCTGCTGCTCGTGCATCGCCAGCATGACGCGCGCTCGTCAGGAGGAATTGGCAGTGACCGAAACAAACAGCGAGCGCGCATCCGATCCAGAGCGCGCCGCCGGCCAACCTAACGGCGCTCGACGTTCCGCGGCAGAGCATCGGCAACAAATGACAGGAGAGCGTCAGGAGTGCCCCGATGGCGATCCATATCACCCGCTCCTCCAACTGGCCGCCGCGCTGCCAACCTGCGCTGATCGAAATGGCTACGCCAGTAGCCGAACATGCGAGAGCCAGACACGTGGCGATCCTTCGCGCGCTCATCGATACCCCCGACGGCTAAGGTCCGCATTAGCTCGCCACGCGCGCCGGGCTGCGATTTCCCGCGCTTCTGCCTCGGCGCATGCCGCCGCAAGCATCTCGCTGAAATGCCGGTGGTTTGGCAGCATGTCGCCAAGCGGCCCGCGCAGCGCACGCGTCAACACGTCGTCACGCTGCTCTTGCGGCCAACGCTCGAGCGCTGCTAACTGCTCGATCGTGCCAGCAAGCTCTGCTAACGTCCGGCGCACATCGTCCGGCGATAAGTAGGCGCCCCACGGCAAAAACAACCCGCCGTCCACGCTACGGAGGGCCCCATCACAATCGGGTGGTACTGGCATTGAGTCATCCGGGGACTGCCGTAGGTACGCCATTACCTCCCGCTTGTGCGCTGCGACTTCCGGTTTGATTGCAGCTACAGCGTCGGCGGGACCGCGCAGCTTGACCATGTCGCCATCGATCCGGAGTCGTACTCCCATCGCATGGGCCTTGCGGGCAATATCTGGGGCCTTCATACCGCATCCTCCGCTCCATCGGTATCAATATCCAGAAGTGCGCCAGACGATTCGCCTTGGCGGTCTTCGAGATGTTCGCGAAAATTCACATCCTCAATGTCTCCCGAAACCCTTGCCGTTGCTGAAGGCCGCCAATCGTCGCGAAGACCGCCACTGCTATGAGAGTGGCGCCCTTTGGATTCTTCGTGGCGGTCTTGGCGGCCTTCATTTGGAAGAGCCCAGAACCATCCCTCTTTCATTCCACCTTTGCGCGCCTCGATACCGAGTTCACGCTTGGCTCGCTCGATTGTTCGCCAGGAGTAGCCGGCTCCCGCAGCATCGCTTTTGATCAATTTGACGGGCATCGGTCCGCCCGATAACAAGTCCCTAAGGAAGTCTGCGGCCTCATCGCGTTCCGATCGTTCGTCGTCGTCCGGGGTTTGCTCAACGTCGCCGAGGATCTCGCGAGCTGTCCCGTCGATCAGATCACCCCATACGACCCTAGTCGTCTCGATGCCGTCCGCTTGCGTCAACTCCAGCGTATAGCTCACACCGCCGTCGTCGGCTGCGATATTCGATTTGGCACGGGCCAAGATACGGCGCTCCGCCGCCTCGTCCTTTCCGGCGACCAATACCATCCGAGCGAGCGCCACGAACGCCTGTGAGCCAATTACGCGCTCGGCTGGCGAACTGCCTTTGGTGCCCTTGGCGAAGTGCGAGATTCCGAGAACTGAGCAGCGGTAGGCCGATGCCATGTCGACGAGTGCCTGCAGGTTGCGACGGACGTCATTAACGCGGTGAGCATCGCCCGACACCGCCGACACAATCGGGTCGATGACGATGAGGCGCGCGCCTCCCATCTCAGCGAGGCGCTCGCAGAGAAGGGGGATATCGCGAGACGGGTCAAACGGCTGCAGCTCACCGTTTTCGTCGGTCACGCTACGGATGAAGTAGACGCGATCAAGATTGGCGCCGGAGGCCATAAGGCGCGGAATCAGCGTGTCGCTTGGGTCGTCCTCACCGGACCAGATCAAGACGTCGCCTGGCTCGTTACAGGAGGTTCCGTCCGGCCACTTCTCGCCGGTCGAGATCGTTGCCGCCAGGGCAATGGCCAGCGTCGTCTTCCCTGTACCGGGTGACCCGGCCAATAGCGTGAGTTTCCCCTCTGGCAACCATCCCGGCCAAAGCCATCGGATAGCCTCAGGTTTTATGCTTGATGCCCGAGTCAAGAGTGCGGAAGGTCGAGGGGGCATTTGTTTGTCTGTGGCGCAGGCCTTGGTATCAACTGAAATACAGCGCTTCACTGCTTCCGGCCCATCGAGGCAGAACAGGTCGTTGAAGTCGGTCGCACCATCAGGCCGGCCGTCACCAAACTCCGGTATCACAACCGCGCCGCCGATCGCTGTGGCAGCTTCCCGCGCTTTTGAAAGGCCGGGATTGCCCTCCGTCCGCCAATCATCATCGGCTGCAATGGTGATCCGTGCGCCCGGCCACTTCGCGCGAGCCGCCTTCGCTACCGACAGCAGATTCGCGGCATTCATCGCGGCGAGCACTGCGCCTCTGGTCGCCTGGTGGATCGCGCAGCCCGTCCCCCAGCCTTCGCAAATCACGATCGTGTCGTCGTTGCTCGGCTCGGCACCGATGAGGCAGAAGCAACCCGCCACGCGGCCACCCGTCTTGAAGCGCTTGGTGCCATCCGGCGTGATGTACTGAGCGGAGTGCATCGCGCTATCGATGTCGCGCAGCGGAACGAGCAACTGCTCGCCCAGTTGTTTGGCGCCCACCGGCCGAATATTCTTTCGCTTAACGTAACCATGGTCGGCGCGCACCGGTGCCGCTTGTTCCCAGTGTTCGGAGACAATGCGCGCCGCCTCGGCCGCCAAGCGCGATTCCTCGGCCTCGCGCTCCGCCTTTACCTGCCGAATGCGCTCGCGATGCTCTGTGCGCTCCGCAGCGGTCATCTCGCGATCGGACTTCGCACACCAGGTTTTGGAGAGGCCAGTGCGCCAGTCACCGAACGCGCCAGCCGGCACTCCATCGCCATGCAGGACGTACCACGCCGACCGCTTGCCGCGCTTCTCGTCGGGCCCGTCAAATCGATGCAGCTTGCCGTCCGGAATCACTTCAGGCGGCTTGAACCCGTGTTCCTGAATGGCTCGAGCGAATTGCTCATAGACTGTTGATGTCGTCGTGATCATCCAATTGCTCTTTCGCAGGGCGTGCGTGTCCACTGCCGGCCGCACGGGGCGGCCGGTCAATAGTTACCTTTATGAAACTTATGCTGCGGCGCGCTCGCCTACCTGCCGTGAGGAATCCTCATTAGCAGCCGCACTAAAATTGAGGCGCTCCAAATGCAGCTGATCGAGCCTTGCCAGTTCGCGTTCCAGTGAGTCGGCAGCACGTTCAAGAAGCGTGTGCGACAGCGGCAGCAGCCGGTCTAAGTCACTTAAGGGTGCGCAAATATCAGCCATCATGCCCAGGCCGGAGAGAGCGTCGGCCGCGTCTGCAACATCCGCGCCGCCCGCTTGCTCAAGAATTGCACGGACGGCTGGTAGCGCCGCGCGGCAGGCTGCGAAGAAGGCGTCGATATGCTCGCCATCAGTGGCGTGCTCGAGAGTGACGTGCAAGCCATCGAGGATAGACGCGGCCGATTCCACGTAGGAACGCTGAGCGGTCGGGTTACGCATAGCTGCCCCCTGCACGGACGAGGACGGCCAGGCGAAGGAGGGCGCCTGCGAGCGTGTCGATTGCGTCGTTCGGACGATCGGAAAGTGCGGCATCACGCAGGGCGTCGCGCACGATTGCAGCGACGGTGAGGTGATTCGGGATCTTTGCTTGCTCGGGACGAGCGGGAATATGGCGCATGGTGCGACCTCTTACGTGAGCGGTAATGAAACCCGCCGTCCATCGGCCAAGATGGAGGTGGCGGGCGCAAGGCTTCAAGCAGGTTGGCCGACCGGTCACGTAAGCACCCGGCACGCCCGAAGGCGTCCCACTATCCACCAAGGCCCGCCATTGAAAGAGGCGCGCGAAGGCGTTGCGCACAAAAAAGCCGCTCTGCGCGGCCGTGCGCTTACGTGTCATCGAGCGGCCAAGCTCGGCGGCTGTTGTCTCAGCCACAGGGAAAGTATACGCACCTCGGTTTACGAGCTGCAAGGATTTTTTGTAGGGCTGCATCATCGCTCCTGATATTGCGCCATCCCGCTTGAGGAATGTCGTGCCGGCTTGGTTGTGCTGCGAGCGACGACCATTGTTCAACGGGGGCGCGCACATCGGAAATGAAATGTGCAGGCGGGTTGATTGGGCTGCCGAGCTCGCAACACCAGATGCGCTCTTGAGTACACGACCTGCGAAATCTGCATATGCCGAAGTGCCCACGGGCGCCCCGAATCTGGGCATCCCTACTGTGATGAGTTGCATCAGCTCACCTCTTTCGGATCAGCGGTCAGTGCAGCGAGGCGCAGCCCCTGCATGATTTCGCCGATTTGGTCCGGGCGAATGCTCACGCCGCTCCGCGACGGTTGATAGTCGCCCGACGCACTCACGAACCAGACTCTGATGTCGATGAGTGGTCGGCCACGGAACGTCCTGCGCATGATGCGCAGTCGCTCGCGCGAGCCACGTTGCAACTCGAGCACCAGCGCCTCATATTGCAGCGGTTCGTCGGCGGCCGGTTCCTGCCGTCTGCGATCCGTAGTCATCGAATATCCTCCAGCAGGGAGAGTTGCGGCGTATCACCGTTGAGCTCGGCGCGGTTGCTATCGATTCGATCGAAGTCGTGCCGCGACGCATCGCCCGCAAGCAAACGATCGGCGAATCCGTCCGCGGCTACCACGTCACGCTTGGACATGTCGCGAAAGCACGTCGTACCGGCGTAGTTGTTCAATGCCCGATAGGCGTTTGCGAAAGACAATCGGCGCAATGCCACCATGTCGGCCGCGTGACGATAGAGCGAGCGACGATCCAGTACCGAGCTGGGCTCGTTGGTCGCGTCGATCGCGGCAGCGTGACTGCGCGCAGCGGAGCGCAGTTTGAGAAACGCGTCGACGAGGCGGACCTGTCCCGCACGGGAGTTGCGACCGCCGACGAACGGCATTGCAATCAACGCACCACGTTCGTCAAGCTCGATCATGCGCTGCTTGCGGTTCTGGCCGTCCGTGTACGAGATCGGCTCAAAATTGGGCCGATCTATTGAGCCTTCCTCGATCAGGCTATCGAGCGTCCGCAATACATGCTTATGAGAGCGTCCAAACTCGCGGGCGATTGTCAGTGAGTCCGTTACCGGCATGCCATCTCGGAAGTGAATGAGGCCCGCCGATCCGGTATCATCAACGCGGGTCGTCGGGGTCGTGAGCGTGTCAGCGCCACGGCCCTTATTACTTTGGGTCATCGCCACGGCTTAGCCTTCCACGCGGTAATTTGCTGGATCTTGGATCCAACGGTAAATTTCGCGATTCGGCCAGGCGACTGATCGCTGCGATCCAAGATGCACGCGACGCGGGAATCGGCCCTCAATCTCACGCTTTCGAACTGTCTCGCGACTCAATGGCACGAATGGCCGTAAGTCGTTCCAGCGGGAAAATCCATCTCGTGGCAAAACCTTCGGGATGTCATTCCCAGCCACGGCAGTCTTCATCGGCATGTGCGAATTCCTCTCATTTCGTCGCTCGTTCATTGGCAGAGGTTTGGCGAACGCAGCGAACGGTTGCATCTTGCCACAAGGTGATCGCGCATAAGTCTATGATTTTGAAGGATATTTATCCATGCGCTCATAAATCAAGAATGTGAGCCCTTAGAAATCAGTGACTTACAATCGGTGAAAATATTTTTTAAGAAAGTGACACGATAAAGTCCGTTTTGGATTTTCTGGTTGTGGTAACGGCGGGGGCGAATTGGGCTTTCTACGTCGCTTATCGTGGGTCAATGGCAATGCCCATCCGCACTACCGACGCGGACCCTTGGGTATGATTGCGACGTGCCAGCGGCTAGATTTCAGAAGAGCTGGATAGCGGGGTTTTATTAGAAGAATTTAGTTTCCAAACGTAGAGAGAGACCAATGAAGAAGATCGTTCTCGCGGCAAGCGTTGCCGCAATGGCTGCGGCCGTCCTTTCTGGCTGCGGCAAGGGGTCCGGAGGGGCGGTAGCGAGCTCAAATCCGTCGGCGCCTCAAGCTAGTTCCGCCCCAAATGTTTCGCCAACTTCGACTGCGCCGGCTGCGCAAACGGTTCCTGCTCCTCCGAGGCACAACTATGCGCTCAACCAAGATGGCACCTATGGGTATGAGCCTGCGTTGAGTGAGGATGACATTCGGAGTGGCAAGGCCGTCAAATCCCTTGTGATGATGCGCTACGTAGGGCTTCGCAACGGAACGTACGTCCTGCTGGTTCTGAACGACGATAATCCGAACGTGACAAGCCGCATCACATGCCAGGCGCCGTGTAACTTCGCGAAATCAGAAGTCATGGCGGGTGACTCGGTAGTAAAAACGGAAACGCTCCGAGTCGTGCCGAACTCGTTGGTTGGCGCCATGGTGGAAGATGCGATGGCTGGCCAGTTGACTCCATACGGGCAGCAGGTGCCGACCATGCCGCAGTATGCGAACAATCAGGTGCCGGCTAATGTGCCATCGACTCCGCCGGCGCCGGATACCACACCGCAAGCTGCGCCCGTTCAAGCATCGGCATCGACATCGCCGTCCGGAGCCGGTGCGTTACAACAGACGAGCTTCGATTGCGGCAAGGCGAAGTCCATCCCCGAGTACCTCGTTTGCCACGATGCAGACCTGGCAGCCTCGGATCGTGATCTTGCCGCCGTGTATCAGCAGGCGAAGGACGCGGTTGTGGACAAATCCGCGTTCACCGAGCGAGCGCGCAAACAATGGAACTTCCGCGAGAAGAACTGCCACGACAAGGAGTGCCTTGTGTCTTGGTATGCGTACCAGAAGCGCGTACTCACGAAGATTGCACAAACCGGCGACGTAACGGCGCAGGACAACTGACGCGGGTTTGTGCAACTGGAGTTGCCATGCCGGTAGCGGCGGTGCGATGTCTGGCATCGGCGTGCATGGGCGGCACCGAACTTGCGTTCCCGTTGTCACCGGCATGAGCTTATCCGCGGGGACTCACAGCCCTGCTGCGCGGGGCTATCCCCGCCGTTCCGGGCATTAAACGTCAGACGACGCGAAGGGTAAGATCTTCGCGCCGATTTTCAGTTCATCAAGATAGTCCGCCCACTTTTGCATCATCTCCCGGCGCTGTGCCAAATGCGCCGTCCGGTTATACGCACGCCCGAGCGGATCCTTCACGGCGTGCGCGAGCTGCGCTTCAACAATCGCAACCGGCACACCGTGCACTTCGTCGAGAATCGTGCGAGCCATCGCTCTGAAGCCGTGGCCCGTCATCGTGTCGCCGTCGTAGCCGAGGCGACGCAGTGCCGAATTGACGGTGTTGTCCGACATCGGGCGGTCCTTCGTTCTGACGCTCGGGAATAGGAATCGACTATTGCCCGTCAGAGTGTGCAGTTCTCGCAAGATGGCGACTGCTTGGGACGGCAACGGGACAATGTGCGCGCCGCCGGACGCTTTGCCCTGCTTCGTGCGCTTCATCCGTTCGCTCGGAATCTCCCAGATCCCGGTATCGAGGTCAAACTCAGTCCACTCTGCGGCGCGCAGCTCGCCCGGGCGTTGGAAGAGGAGGGGGGCGAGGCGCAGGGCGCACAGTACCGGAAACGTGCCCTGATAGCCGTCGATCGCTCGCAATAACTCGGCAACCCGCTTCGGCTCGGTGATGGCTGCCATATGCTCCTGCTGTACCGGCGGAAGCGCGCCACGCAGATCGGCCGTAACGTCGCGCTGGGCGCGGCCGGTCGCCACCGCATAGCGGCAGACTTGGCTGATGTTCGCGCGCAGTCGATGGGCCGTTTCAAGTGCGCCACGCTTCTCGACCCGGTGTAGAGCATCGAGCACGTCGGGCGGGGCAAGATCAGCAATTGGCTTGCCTCCTAGCCACGGAAATGCGTCGACCTCCAGCCGGCGGAGGATGCGGGCCGCGTGACTTTCCGACCAGGTCGGCGCGTATTTGGCATGCCATTCACGCGCGATCGCCTCGAGCGAGTTTTCGGCATTCAGCCTGGCCGTGCGCTTCTCGGCTTTTTTCGCTTCCCCCGGGTCGATACCGGCCGCCAGCTTTTCCCGTGCCTCGTCTCGCTTCCGGCGCGCTACCGCGAGCGTCATCTCGGGGTATACGCCTAGCGCGAGCAACTTCTCTTTGCCGGAGACGCGGTACTTGAGTCGCCAGTAGCGCTGCCCTACCGGCGTGACGAGCAAAAAAAGGCCGCCACCGTCGAACAGCTTGACGGGTTTTTCGGCCGGCTTCGTGTTGCGAATGGTCGTGTCGGTGAGCGGCATGGGGGTATCTGTACACGGGGGTATGTCGTATACCCCTGAAAATACCCCCAAATACCCCCGGCTGTCGATGGGGAAACTTTGGCGTCGCTGGAAGTAAAAAACCCGCGAAGCCTTGTGCTGTCGCGGGTTTCTTGCTGTTGCTGGTGAAGCTTTGGCGGGTATTTGGTGGAGGCGGCGGGAATCGAACCCGCGTCCAGAAGCGCTCCACGACCAGTTCTACATGTTTAGTTCTGTCATTTGATTTAACCGCAGCGACGCGGACGAACACGCTGCACTACGGCGATTCGCTAGATTTTCGACCCGGGCGTCGCGACGCCACCAAGGCTTAACTGACGTATATGACCTCTGGCGGTATTGCTACCGGTCTTGCGACGCTAGCCCGTCAGTGAACTAGGCAGAGGACGGCGGCCCTTAGGCTGCCAGTGCGAACGTATCGTCGTTTGCAGTTACGTTTTTCCCATTGATTAACGAGGTGACGGGTCCTCGACATGCCCTAGCCGCTTCACAACCCCTGTCGAAACCAGGTCGCCCCCGCGGATAAGATCAATCATTATAGCCCAACATCGCGCAGCAGCTCGCGCAATTCCTGCGTCGTTGCGACAAGATGCTGCGCCTGCCAGTCCGTCGGCGCGGCGCCGTCGCCGCAATAGCCGTAGGCGGCCGCGACGGTCGCCATGCCCGCGGCGCTGCCGGCCTGGATGTCGCGCAGGTCGTCGCCGACATACACGATACGCCCGGGCGCGAGCGTCAGCTGTCCGGCCGCGTGCAGCAGCGGGGCAGGGTGGGGCTTCGGGTGCGGCGTTGTGTCGCCCCCGACGACGCACGCGGCGCGCGCGCCAAGGCCGAGCAAACCGACGAGCGGTTCGGTGAGTCGCATTGCCTTGTTCGTGACGATGCCCCAGCGCACGCCGCGCGCGTCGAGTTCGTCGAGCAGCGTGTCGATGCCGGGAAACAGCGTCGTGTGCACGCAGATATCGGTTGCGTAGTTGGTCAGGAACTCGTCGCGCATCGCGTCGTAGCCGCCCGACTGCGGGTCGATGCCGAACGCGCCGCCGAGCAGGCCGCGTGCGCCCGCGGACGCGAGCGGCCGCAGCACGTCGAGCGGCGTCTCGGGCAGGCCGCGCACGCGCTGCATCTTGTTGACGGCGGCGGCGAGATCGGGCGCCGTGTCGGCGAGCGTGCCGTCGAGATCGAACAGCACCGCGTTGCAGCGTTGCAGGCGCGGTTCGTCGAGCGTGGCCCGGGCGGGCGAAAGGGAGGTCGTCATGCGGAGGTCGTCACGCCGGTCGAGTCGATGTCACGCGCCGCGGCGGCACGCGACAAGGTAGTTGATGTCGGTGTCGTTCGACAGCGCAAAGCGCTTGCCGAGCGGATGATACGTGATGCCCTTGATCTCGACGATGTGCAGGTCCGTCGCGCGAATGTAGCCGGCCAGCTCGGACGGGCGGATGAAGCGCGCGTAATCGTGCGTCCCCTTCGGCAGCATCTGCGCGATGTATTCCGCGCCGATCACCGCAAACAGATAGGACTTCAGGTTGCGGTTCAGCGTCGAGAAGAACACCCAGCCGCCCGGCTTGACGAGCGTCGCGCACGCCGCAACGACGTTGCCCGGCGACGGCACGTGCTCGAGCATCTCCATGCACGTGACCACGTCGTAGGTGCCGGGTTCGCGCGCCGCGATGTCCTCCGCGGCGATCGCCTCGTAGTCGACCGTCACGCCGCTTTCGAGACTGTGCAGGTCGGCGACGCCGAGCGCTTCGGTCGACAGGTCGATCCCCTTGACCTGCGCGCCGAGCCCCGCCATCGATTCGGACAGGATGCCGCCGCCGCAGCCGATGTCGAGCGCGCGCTTGCCGGCCAGATGCGCATGCGCGTCGATCCAGCCGAGCCGGACCGGGTTCAGGTCGTGCAGCGGCTTGAATTCGGCATTCGGATCCCACCACCGATGGGCGAGGTCGCTGAATTTCTGGAGTTCGTGCGGATCGGCGTTGGTCATGTCGGCAAACGGGCTACGGAAGGAGGGCAGTGCTTCGCTGCATCAAGCCCCGAGTATATAAGCGGGCGGACTGTGAGGCCAGCGAGCGCCTGGGCGGGCGTCAATGAAAAAGCCCCGCCGAGGCGGGGCTTTGAAGCAGTCGGAGACCGCGGCTTACTGCGCCGGAACGGTCGTCTTCTGCACTTCTTGCGTACCGACCACTTCGACTTCCACGCGGCGGTCCGGTGCGAGGCAGGAGATCAGCTGCTTGCGGTTCTTCTGGTTGCAGCCGGTCGTGACCGGGTTGCGCTTGCCCTTGCCTTCCGTGTAGATCTTGTTGGCCGGGATGCCCTTGCTGACCAGGTACGACTTCACAGCTTGCGCACGGCGCAGCGACAGACGGTCGTTGTACTTGTCCGAACCGATGCGGTCGGTGTAGCCCGTTGCAACGACCACTTCCGTGTTCATGCCCTGGATCTTGCCAGCCAGGTCGTCCAGCTTCTGCTTGCCCAGCGGCTTGAGCGTTGCCTTGTCGAAGTCGAACAGCGCGTCAGCTTGATACGTGATCTTCTGGCTCGTGATTGCCGGAGCAACCGGTGCGACCGGCTGCGGTGCCGGTGCCTGGGCGACCAGCGCGCCATCGCACTTTGCGTTGGCGGTGGCCGGCGTCCAGAACGCATCGCGCCAGCAAAGCTCGTTCGTGCCGTTCATCCACACGTATTCGCCGGTACCATTCACCCAGTTGTCATTCACGGCTTGTCGCGACGCCGGCACCGACTGTGCCGAAGCGGATGCAGCGATAACTGCGGTAGCTGCAATGAACGCGAGCTTTGAAAGTTTATTCATATTTCTCCTCTCGAAATTGAGATTACCGCAGGTTTACTGCGAGCCTGTTGACGATGACAAGTCATACATTGCTCGAAGTATAACATTGGTGCGGCACAAAAAACGCGGCGCCGCTCTGTGTAGACTTCGAGCAGCGTCTAACTTTCAGTGCGTTGGCATTTTGCCATATCGTTCCCTTCCTACGAAAAAAAATCCTCCCCACCCCAAGATCGCCTCCGCGTTTGTGGTGCATGCGCAACACCGGCCTGCCGTAACTTTTAGAAATTGTCAAGAGTGTGACGAGATGTTTGCGTGATCCGGCACCGATTGCCGTGTCGCGCGAATTTTTGCCTTTCTTATATAGAGGGGGGGCGCGAATTGGCCTGAGAAGGGCGCATGTTAGAATCTCGCGTTGCGTTGCGCATGCAGCGCTCATGCGAAAGGCGTTCCCGTCTTCGCTCCGGAAAAGATACGGATACATGGATCAATTCGCCAAAGAGACCCTGCCCACCTCCCTCGAGGAGGAAATGCGCCGTTCGTATCTCGATTACGCGATGAGCGTGATCGTCGGACGTGCCCTCCCGGATGTCCGCGATGGCCTGAAGCCCGTGCACCGGCGCGTCCTGTTCGCGATGCACGAACTGAACAACGACTGGAACCGGGCTTACAAGAAGTCGGCGCGTATCGTCGGCGACGTGATCGGTAAATACCACCCTCACGGCGACAGCGCGGTCTATGAAACGATCGTGCGGATGGCGCAGGATTTCTCGCTGCGCTACATGCTGGTCGACGGGCAAGGCAACTTCGGCTCGATCGACGGCGACAATGCTGCCGCGATGCGTTACACCGAAATTCGCATGGCGAAGATCGGTCACGAATTGCTTGCGGACATCGACAAGGAAACCGTCGACTTCGGCCCGAACTACGACGGCAGCGAGATGCAGCCGCTGATCCTGCCGTCGCGGATCCCGAACCTGCTGATCAACGGCTCGTCGGGCATCGCGGTCGGCATGGCGACCAACATTCCGCCGCACAACCTGAACGAAGTCGTCGACGCGTGCCAGCACCTGCTGCACAACCCTGAAGCGACGATCGACGAGCTGATCGAGATCATCCCGGCGCCGGACTTCCCGACGGCCGGCATCATCTACGGCGTCGCCGGCGTGCGCGACGGCTATCGCACGGGTCGCGGCCGCGTCGTGATGCGCGCGGCCACGCACTTCGAGGAAATCGATCGCGGCCAGCGGATGGCGATCATCGTCGACGAGCTGCCGTACCAGGTGAACAAGCGCTCGCTGCTCGAGCGCATCGCCGAGCTCGTCAACGAGAAGAAGCTCGAGGGCATCTCCGACATCCGCGACGAGTCCGACAAGAGCGGCATGCGCGTCGTGATCGAGCTGAAGCGCGGCGAAGTGCCGGAAGTGGTGCTGAACAACCTGTACAAGGCGACCCAGCTGCAGGACACCTTCGGCATGAACATGGTCGCGCTCGTCGACGGCCAGCCGAAGCTGCTGAACCTGAAGGAAATCCTTCAGTGCTTCCTGTCACACCGCCGCGAAGTGCTCACGCGCCGGACCGTCTACGAACTGCGCAAGGCGCGCGAACGCGGCCACGTGCTGGAAGGTCTCGCGGTCGCGCTCGCGAACATCGACGAGTTCATCGCGATCATCAAGGCCGCGCCGACTCCGCCGATCGCGAAGCAGGAACTGATGGCGAAGGCGTGGGATTCGTCGCTCGTGCGCGAGATGCTGACGCGCGCCGAAACCGACAACGCCACGATGGGCGGCCGCGACGCGTACCGTCCGGAAGGGCTGAACCCCGCGTTCGGCATGCAGGGCGATGGCCTGTACAAGCTGTCCGACACGCAGGCCCAGGAAATCCTGCAGATGCGCCTGCAGCGCCTGACGGGCCTCGAGCAGGACAAGATCATCGGCGAATACCGCGACGTGATGGCGCAGATCGCAGACCTGCTGGATATCCTGTCTCGCCCCGAGCGGATCACGCAGATGATCGGCGAAGAGCTGACGTCGGTGAAGGCCGAGTTCGGCGACGCGCGCCGCTCGAAGATCGAGCTGAACGCGACCGAGCTGAACACCGAAGACCTGATCACGCCGCAGGACATGGTCGTCACGATGTCGCACTCGGGCTACGTGAAGTCGCAGCCGCTGTCCGAGTACCGCGCGCAGAAGCGCGGCGGCCGAGGCAAGCAGGCGACGCAGATGAAGGAAGACGACTGGATCGAGACGCTCTTCATCGCGAACACGCACGACTACATGCTGTGCTTCTCGAACCGCGGCCGCGTGTACTGGATCAAGGTCTACGAGGTGCCGCAGGGCTCGCGCAACTCGCGCGGCCGGCCGATCGTCAACATGTTCCCGCTGCAGGAAGGCGAGAAGATCAACGTCGTGCTGCCGGTCAAGGAATTCTCGGCCGACAAGTTCGTGTTCATGTCGACGTCGCTCGGCACCGTGAAGAAGACGCCGCTCGAGGCGTTCAGCCGTCCGATGAAGAAAGGCATCATCGCGGTCGGCCTCGACGAAGGTGATTACCTGATCGGTGCGTCGATCACCGACGGCGCGCACGACGTGATGCTGTTCTCCGACGCCGGCAAGGCCGTGCGTTTCGACGAGAACGACGTGCGTCCGATGGGCCGCGAGGCGCGCGGCGTGCGCGGGATGCAGCTCGAGGACGGCCAGCAGGTCATCGCGATGCTGGTCGCGGGCAGCGAGGAGCAGTCGGTGCTCACCGCGACCGAGAACGGCTACGGCAAGCGCACGCCGATCACCGAGTACACGCGTCACGGCCGCGGCACGAAGGGCATGATCGCGATCCAGACGTCCGAGCGCAACGGCAAGGTGGTCGCCGCGACGCTCGTCGACGCGGAAGATCAGATCATGCTGATCACGACGGCCGGGGTGCTGATCCGCACGCGCGTATCCGAGATCCGCGAGATGGGACGGGCCACGCAAGGTGTTACACTCATCAGTCTCGATGAGGGTACGAAGCTCTCTGGCCTGCAGCAGATCGCAGAGGCGGAGGAGGGTGACGGCGAGGCCGACGAGGCGTCGGACGGCGAAGCCTGAACGGATGAGACTCTCGAGCCGCCGCGGGCACCGCGATGAACGCGGTGCGATGCGTGCGGCGAGAACCCATTCAAATTTCCAAAAGGGAGTGATGATGCAAAAGCAATTCAAGCAACTGGTCCTGCTGGCTGCACTGGTGCCGACGTTCGCGATGGCGCAAGCGCTGTCGAATTCCGCACCGGCTCCGGCGGCAGCTGCGCCGATCGACGCCGACAAGAAGGCGGCGATCAAGGATCTGCTCGACGCGATCGACGCGCCGAAGCTCGTCTCGGCAATCGGCAACAGCGCCGAAATGCAGGCGAAGCAACTGGTTCCGGCGATCCTGTCGGACGCGCTGTCGGAAAACAAGACGCTGAACGACAAGCAGAAGCAGGCTGCGGTTCCGTCGCTGCAGAAGAACGCGGTGCCGAAGCTGGTCGAAGGCGCGGGCAAGGTCTTCTCGACGCCGGCGTTCAGCAGCGACGCGATGTCGGCGCAGTACGACGCGTACGCGAAGTATTACAGCACGTCGGAGATCAAGGATCTGACGACGTTCTACAAGAGCCCGACGGGCCGCAAGTTCATCCAGGTGCAGGATCAGGTTGGCCGCGACGTGGTCAACGGACTGATGCAGAAGTACATGCCGCAAGCGATCCAGGCGACGCGCGCGCAGGCTGACAAGGAAGTGTCGGCCGTCAAGCCGGGCAAGTAAGCCGTCGCAGCCCGCCCCCGGCCGCGCCGGGTTTGGCGGGAGCCTGACGACAGTGCGATAATGGCCGTTTGCGCGCGAGCGCAAACGGCCATTCCTTTTCTGGCGCGGCTCATTTGTCATTGACTTGCCGGCGGCGAGCCGGCCGTGCCCCTCCCGAGGTTTTCACGATGCGCGTCTTTAATTTCTCCGCCGGTCCCGCGGCGATGCCCGAGGAAGTGCTGCGGCAGGCTGCCGACGAGATGCTCGACTGGCACGGCAGCGGCATGAGCGTGATGGAGATGAGCCATCGCGGCAAGGAGTTCATGTCGATCCACGAGGCGGCGCTGGCCGACCTGCGCGAGCTGCTCGACGTGCCGGCGAGCCACCGGATCCTGTTCCTGCAGGGCGGCGGCATCGCGGAGAACGCGATCGTGCCGATGAACCTGCTGGGCGCGCGCAAGACGGCCGATTTCGTCGTGACGGGCTCGTGGTCGCAGAAGTCGTTCAACGAGGCGAAAAAGTACGGCACGCCGCATCTCGCCGCGACCGGCAAGACCGACGCCGGCTACACGCGCGCGCCGGCGCGCGGCGAATGGCAGCTGTCGGACGATCCGGCCTACGTGCACCTGTGCACGAACGAGACGATCGACGGCGTCGAGACGTTCGAGATTCCCGACCTCGGCGACGTGCCGCTCGTCGCGGACGTGTCGTCGCATATCCTGTCGCGCCCGATGGACGTCGCGAAGTACGGCGTGCTGTTCGGCGGCGCGCAGAAGAACATCGGGATGGCGGGCGTCACGCTCGTGATCGTTCGCGAGGACCTGCTCGACCGCGCACTGTCGATCTGCCCGTCGGCATTCGACTGGAAGACGGTCGCCGAGAACAACTCGCTGTACAACACGCCGCCCACCTACGCGATCTACATCGCGGGCCTCGTGTTCCAGTGGCTGAAGCGGCAGGGCGGCCTGCAGGCGATCGAGGCCCGCAACATCGAGAAGGCGAAGCTGCTCTACGACACGATCGATTCGAGCAGCTTCTATCTGAACAAGGTCGAGCCGGCGGCGCGTTCGCGGATGAACGTGCCGTTTTTCCTGGCCGACGAAACGCGCAACGAAGACTTCCTTGCCGGCGCAAAGGCGCGCGGGCTGCTGCAGCTGAAGGGCCACAAGTCCGTCGGCGGCATGCGGGCGTCGATCTACAACGCGGTGCCGCTCGCGGGCGTGAAGGCGCTCGTCGAGTACATGAAGGACTTCGAACAGCAACGCGCCTGACGGCGGCGGCGCTGTTCAACAGCACGGCAAATACGCATGGACGACGAACTGAATTCCCGCTTGAAACCGCTGCGCGACCGCATCGACGCGATCGACGCGCAGCTGATCGGGCTCCTGAACCAGCGTGCCGCGGTGGCGCTGGAAGTGGGCGAGGTCAAGAAGCATTTCAATGCGCCGGTGTTCCGGCCGGAGCGCGAGCTGCAGGTGATCGCGCGCCTGCAGGACATGAGCGCCGGCCCGCTCGCGAGCGAGCACATCGGCGCGATCTGGCGCGAGATCATGGCCGCGAGCCGCGCGCTCGAACAGACGATCCACGTCGCGTTTCTCGGGCCGGTCGGCACGTATACCGAACAGGCGATGTTCGAGTATTTCGGCCAGTCGATCGAAGGGCTGCCGTGTCCGTCGATCGACGAGGTATTCCGTTCGGTCGAGGCGGGCGCCACGGCGTTCGGCGTTGCACCGGTCGAGAACTCGACCGAGGGCGCGGTGTCGCGCACGCTCGATCTGCTGCTGCAGACGCAACTGCTGATCAGCGGCGAACTCGCGCTGCCGATCCATCACAACCTGCTCACGCAGAGCGGCACGCTGGACGGCGTGAAGCGCGTGTGCGCACACGCGCAGGCGCTCGCGCAGTGCCAGCAATGGCTGTCGGCGAACGCGCCGCAGCTCGAGCGGCAGGCGGTGTCGAGCAATGCCGAGGCAGCGCGTCTTGCCGCGACCGACCCGACGGTTGCCGCGATCGCCGGCGATCGCGCGGCCGCGCATTACGGGCTGCAGATCGCGTTCGCGCTGATCCAGGACGATCCGCACAACCGCACCCGTTTCGTGATCGTCGGCAAGCAGCCGGCAGGGCCGAGCGGCCACGACCAGACGTCGCTGATCGTGTCGGTAAAGAACGAGCCGGGCGCGGTGTTCAAGCTGCTCGAGCCGCTCGCGCGGCACGGCGTGTCGATGACGCGTTTCGAATCGCGCCCGGCGCGCGTCGGCACGTGGGAGTACTACTTCTACATCGACATCGAAGGGCACCGTGACGACGCATCGGTGGCGGCCGCGCTGACGGAGCTGGGCCAGAAGGCTGCGTTCCTGAAGATTCTCGGTTCGTATCCGCGCGCGCGCTGACGCGGCGCGCGGCTGCGTCGACGTACGCGCGGTGCCGGTCGGCATGCGGCGACGTCGGCGGGCGAGCTGGCAGGA
>NZ_JAAGPL010000072.1:0-40048 GCF_017104785.1 Burkholderia sp. Ac-20353
TGCAACAGGCGCTGCCGCTCGCTGTCCGAGCTGTCGGGCGGCGAGCGGCAGCGCCTGTTGCTCGCGCAGTGCCTGCTCGGCAGCCCGAAGCTGCTGCTGCTCGACGAGCCGCTGATCAGCCTCGACCCGAACCACCAGCGCGGCGTCGTCGAGCTCGTGCGGCGCGTGCAGCGCGAGCTCGGCATCACGGTGCTGTTCTCCGCGCACGAACTGAACCCGCTCCTCAACGCGCTCGACCGCGTGCTGTACCTCGGCAACGGCGTCGCGGCGCTCGGCACCGTCGACGAGGTGATCACGAAGCCCGTGCTGTCGCGGCTGTACGGCTCGCCGATCGACGTGATGCGCGTGAACGGCAAGATCTTCGTGATGTCCGGCGACGTGGAAGTCGAGAAGCACGACCACGAGCATGAAGGCGACGACGACGCTCACACTCACGCGCACGGCGGCCACGGCCACCATCACCACGGACACGCGCACCCTCACGCGAGCGGGCAATCACACGATGTTTGAATACGACTTCATGATCAACGCCTTCGCGGCGTCGGGAATCGTCGCGGTGCTCGCGGGCATCGTCGGCTATTTCCTGGTGCTGCGCGGGCAGACCTTCGCGGGCCACGCGCTGTCGCACGTCGGCTTCACCGGCGCGACGGGCGCCGTGCTGCTCGGCATCTCGCCGATCTGGGGAATGGTGGGCTTCACGCTCGCGGCCGGGGTCGGCATGGGCGCGCTCGGCGAGCGGCTCGCGGGCCGCGACGTCGCGATCGGCGTGATCCTGTCGGGCGCGCTCGGCTTCGGCCTGCTGTTCCTGCATTTCTACACGTCGTTCGCGACGCAGGTGACGGCGCTGCTGTTCGGCAACGTGCTCGCGGTCAGCCACGACACGCTCGCGGTGCTGGCCGGGATCGGCGCGGTGAGCCTCGGCGCGCTCGCGCTGATCGCACGGCCGCTGCTGTTCGCATCGCTGCAGCCCGAGCTGGCCGAGGCCAAGGGCGTGTCGCTGCGCGCGGTGTCGGTGCTGTTCCTCGCAGTGTGCGCGCTCGCGGTCGCCGCTGCGACGCAGATCGTCGGCGTGCTGCTCGTGTTCACGTTGCTGGTCGGCCCGGCCGCCGCCGCGCAGAACGTGTCGACGCGGCTGTCGACGGGCGTCGTGCTCGCCGCGCTGTTCGCGCTGTTCGAAGCGTGGGTCGGCATCGTGCTCGCGTATTACACCGACTGGCCGACGAGCTTCTGGATCACCGCGCTGTCGGCGCTCGTGTACGGCGCGAGCCTGTTGCGGCGCAACTGATGCACGCGGCTGCTGCACGCAACTGATGCACGCAGCGAACCATGCAAAACGCCGGCGCGCCCGAGGGCAGCGCCGGCGTTTTGCATTGTGCGGCCCGCACGAAGCGGTTCACGCGTTCTTTGCAATAGAACCGCCACCGCGCATCGCGTGCAGTGCGTGCAGCGAGCGACGAGCCGCGGCGCGTTGCTGCCCGTCAGCCGGCCAGCACCCGCGCATGATGCGCGATGTGATCCGCGATAAACGTCGAGATGAAGTAGTACCCGTGGTCGTAGCCTGCGTGCCGCCGCAGCGTCAGCGGCTGGCCTGCCGCGCGGCAGGCCGCCTCGAACACGTCGGGGTTCAGCTGGTTCGCGAGGAACTGATCCGCGAGACCCTGATCGACCAGGATCCCGTCCGCGAACTTGCGCGCATTCGCGCGCGCGACGAGCTCGCTCGCGTCGTAGTGCTTCCACGTTTCGCGATCGGCGCCCAGGTAGCCCGACAGCGCCTTCTCGCCCCACGGGCAGCGCGTCGGCGCGGCGATCGGCGCGAACGCCGACACCGAACGGTACACGTCCGGGTTGCGCAGCGCGAGCACGAGCGCGCCGTGTCCGCCCATCGAGTGGCCGAAGATGCCGAGCCGCGCGCCGTCGATCGGCAGCGCGGCCGTCACCGTGTCGCGCAGCTCGTCGACGATGTACGAGTACATCCTGTAATGCGTCGACCACGGCGCTTCGGTCGCGTCGACGTAGAAGCCCGCGCCGACGCCGAAGTCCCATGCATCGGTCTCGCCCGGCACGCCCGCGCCACGCGGGCTCGTGTCGGGCGCGATGAGCGCGAGGCCGTGCTGCGCCGCGTACTGTTGCGCGCCGGCCTTGATCGCGAACGTCTCCTCGGTGCAGGTCAGCCCCGCGAGGTAGAACAGCGCCGGCACACGACCGTGCGCGGCCTGCGGCGGCAGGTACACCGAGAACTTCATCGGCAGGCCGATCGTCGTCGAGTCGTGTCGGTAGAAGCGCTGTTCACCGCCGTGGCACGCGTGCGACGAAATCAGTTCAAGCATCGTTGTCTCCTGTCTGTCGATCAGAGGTCGACCGGAGTGGGTGTTTCAGCACTGGCTCCGGTTCCATGCAAAGCTGGCTCGCCGAGCCGCGCGGCGTCGCGCGCGGCTCGGCGACATGAATTCGTGCTCGCCATGATGGCCGATCGCCGCGCGCGACGCGTGCGGGAAACAGCCGGCGGGTTGCCTGCATGCGTCATCGGTGACGCCAATACCGGTGACGCAATACGGCAAGTGCCCGAGTTTAAACGCCCGTCGTGAACCACGCTTCCGTGCGCGCGTACAGATCGGCGAAACGCGCGTAGCGCACCGCGAGCGCATGGTCGCCCGATGGCGCCGCCACCGGCGACGCGGCGGGCGCGAGCGTGCGCAGTTCGTGTTCCCGCCAGTGTCCGATCGCGACGCCGGCCAGCAGCGCCGCGCCGCGGGTCGCCGCGTTCGGGCAGTCGAGCGCGTCGAGCGACGTGCCGAGCGCGTCCGCGAGCAACTGGCGCCAGCGCGGATCGACGGAGCCGCCGCCAGCAACCCGCAGCGATGCGATCGCACGGCCGTCCACACCCTCGGCACCCTCGGAACACTCGGCACCTTCCGCACGAATGGCATCGAGCCCCGCGCGCAACGCGAACGCGACGCCTTCGAACGCCGCGCGCATCATCGCGCCGCGCGTGTCGCCGAGCCCGAGGCCGAGCCAGCCGCCGCGCGCGTCCGGATTCATCCACGGCGAGCGCTCGCCTGACAGGTACGGCAGGAAGGACAGCCGTTCGGACTGCGGCTGCGCGAACGCGTCGTCGTACGCCGCCGGCCAGGTCGCATAGCCGAGCCAGCCGCGCACCGCCTCGCGCTCCAGCCCCACCTTCTGCAGCCGCGCCATCGTGTAGTAGCCGCCTTGCGCGTACGGATCGTTGTGCGGCGTGCGCTCGCCGGACAGGTACGGCAGGAACAGCGGCGCCGTCGCGAGCGTGCGCCCATCGAGCGTGTCGATTTCCGCGAGTAGCGCCGGCTCGTCGGTGCCCGTCAGCTTGCACACCCAGCGCAGGCAACTCGCCGCCGACAGCACGACGCTCATCAGCTGCCAGCGGTCCGGAATCGCATGGCAGAACGCGTGCACCGCGGATGCCGGGTTCGGCATGAAGCGGTCGCCGACGACGCTCAGCACGCCCGACGTGCCGAGCGACACGAAGCCGTCGCCCGCTTGGGTCGCGCCGATGCCGAGCGCGCTCGTCGCGTTGTCGCCGCCGCCACCCGCGACGACGACGCCTTCCGGCAAGCCGAGCTCGCGCGCGACGTCGGCGCGCAGCGTGCCGGACGGCGCGTTGCCTTCGACGATGCGCGGCATCTGCGCGCGCGTCATCCCGCACGCGGCGAGCAGCGCGTCGGACCAGTCGCGGCGCCCGACGTCGAGCCACAGCGTGCCGGCCGCATCGGACGGATCGGACACCTTCGCACCCGTCAGCCTGAAGCGCAGGTAGTCCTTCGGCATCAGCACGCAGGCCGTTGCCGCGAACACGTCGGGCTCGTGCTTTGCGACCCACAGCAGCTTCGGCGCGGTGAAGCCGGGCATCGCGAGATTGCCGGCGAGCGTGTGCAGCGCAGGTGCGCGTTCGGTGAGCAGCGCGCATTCGTCGGCGCTGCGCATGTCGTTCCACAGGATCGCGGGGCGCAGCACGCGATCGGCGTGGTCGAGCAGCACCGCGCCGTGCATCTGGCCCGACAAGCCGATCCCGCGCACCTGCGCGAATGCGTGCGGATGACGCTCGCGCAGCGTCGCGAGTGCGGCGAGCGTGCCGCGCCACCAGTCGTCCGGATGCTGTTCGGCCCAGCGCGGGTGCGGGCGCGACACGGCAAACGGCGTGCCCGCGGTGCCGACGACCGTGCCGTCCGGAGCCAGCAGCAGCACCTTCACTTCCGAGGTGCCGAGGTCGATGCCGAGATACATGAGCGATCCGTTCCGTCAGTGAGGAGCCGCTACTTTAGCCGCGCGGGCATGCGCGTGCCAATGCCGGTTTGACCCGACACGCGGCGGCCGCTTGCGGGCGCCGTCAGCGCGGCGCGAGCCACGCATCGACGCGCGCGAGCCCGGCGCGCACGGCTTCGAACAGCGCCGCGTTGCCGGCGAGCGAACCCCACAGCTGGCGGTCCGCACACAGCGCGACGACGGGGTCGCCCGCACCGACGATCGCGCGTGCCGCACTTTCGTCCATCACGCCGTCCTGGTACGCATACGGCAGCGTGCCGCGCGCCCAGCGTTCGAGAAAGCGCAGGAACAGCGCGGGCAGTACCGCGGTCGCGACCGGCGCCATGCCGCGCGAAAGGCATTCGGCGAGCGTTGGCGCGATGAAGCCGGGGATCTTCGAGAAGCCGTCCGCGGCCACCCGCTGGTTGGTGTCGAGCACGTACGGATTGCCGAAGCGTTCGAGCACGACGTCGCGATAGCGCGCGAGGTCGAGCGGGCTCGGGCTCAGGCACGGGATCACGTTCTGCGTCACGTAGTCGTGCGCGAAGCGGCGGATCGCCGCGTCGTGCGTGCCTTCGTGGATGTACGTGTGGCCCGCGAGCGTGCCGGCCCACGCGATGCAGCTGTGCGTCGCGTTGAGGATGCGGATCTTCGCTTCCTCGTACGGGTGTACATCATCGACGAGTTCCGCACCTGCCAGTTCCCACTGCGGGCGGCCGGCCGCGAAGCGGTCCTCGATCACCCACTGGATGAACGATTCGCCCATCACCGGGCACGCGTCGTCGAAGCCGGTCGCCGTGCGCACGCGTTCGCGCACGTCGTCGGTCGGGCGCGGCGTGATGCGGTCGACCATCGCGCTCGGGCACGCGACGTTCGCATCGAACCACGCGAGCAGGTCGCGCGTGCCGCGTCGTTCGAGGAATTCACGCATCCCGGCGCGAAAGCGTGCGCCGTTGCTGCGCAGGTTGTCGCAGCTCTGCAGCGTGAGCGGGCCTGCGCCGCGCGTCATCCGTTCGGCGAGCAGCGCCGCGAGCGCGCCGTACAGCGTCGTGCACGCGCCCAGCAGGTCGGCCGCGAGATCGGGGTTCGCGATGTCGAGGCGGTTGTGTTCGTCGAGGTAATAGCCGCCTTCGGTGACGGTGAACGACACGATCCGGCATGCGGGGTCCGCGCCAGTATCGATCAACGCGGCGAGATCGGCTGACCACGGCAGCACGCGCGTGATTGCGCGGATCGTCTCGTACGCGCGCTCGCCGTCCGGCGTGACCGTCTCGAGCGTGTACGCGCCGTGTTGCGCGGCGAGCGCGTCCATCGTCGCGCGCATGTCGTCGCGGATGTTGCCAACGGTCAGCGACCAGCGCTCGGCCGGCGGCACGGCCGCGTTCACGCGATGCAGGTACCACGCCTGGTGCGCGCGGTGAAACGATCCGGCGCCGATGTGCAGCAGCACGGGCGCGCGGGGGGAGGGCGATTCACTCATCCGGTGTCTCCTGTCGGCCCAAGTTGGCGCTTCAGCGCTTACTTGGGCCCCATGCTTCGCGATTGACTGTGATCGATCATTTGCTCATTGTGTGAGCGAATGATCGTATCGAGGCAAGCGAAAGTCAAGGCGTGGCGACAGGATTTCGATGGTGCGGCGCGGCAGTGCGTCCGTGCGCGCGAGGCGGCTTACAGCGTCGTCCGCACGTGCCAGAGCTCAGGGAACAGAACGACGTCGAGCATCTTGCGCAGATACGGCGCACCGCTCGTGCCGCCCGTGCCCTGCTTGAAGCCGATGATCCGCTCGACGGTCGTCACGTGCCGGAAGCGCCACTGGCGGAACGCGTCCTCGAGATCGACGAGTTCCTCGGCCATCTCGTACAGTTCCCAGTGCTGCTGCGGATGCCGGTACACCTCGAGCCACGCGGCCTCGACGCTGTCGTCGTGCTGCGTCGGCTGGGTCCAGTCGCGCTCGAGCCGCGACGGCGCGATCGGAAAACCGCGCCGCGCAAGCAGGCGCACGACCTCGTCGTAGAACGACGGCGCCTCGAGCGTTGCGCGCACCTGTTCGAGGATGTCGGGCCGATGCGCATGCGGCTGCAGCATCTGCGCATTCTTGTTGCCGAGCAGGAATTCGAGCTGGCGGTACTGGTAAGACTGGAAGCCCGACGACTGGCCGAGATACGGCCGCATCGCCGAATACTCGGACGGCGTCATCGTCGACAGCACGTTCCACGCCTGCACGAGCTGCTCGAGGATGCGCGACACGCGCGCGAGCATCTTGAACGCGGGCGGCAGCGCATCGCCGTGCACCGCGTCGAGTGCGCCGCGCAGCTCGAACAGCGCGAGCTTCATCCACAGCTCGCTCGTCTGATGCTGGATGATGAACAGCATCTCGTTGTGATCCGGCGACAGCGGATGCTGCGCGTCGAGGATCTTGTTCAGCGACAGGTAGTCGCCGTAGCTCATCGACTTCGAAAAATCGAGCTGCGCGTTGTGCCAGCCGGCGGTTTCGCCGCCTTCGCCCGGCACGTGCGATGCCTCGTGCGCAGGGGTTGCAGTGCGCGCGCCCGAGAACGGGCAGCCCGCCGGCGCGTCGTCGCCGGGCGGCTGCATATGACCAGAATTCACGACTTTCTCCAGGATTGAATGACAGGTGTGCGCGGGCGCTCGGCCCGTGCCGCGCAATCCGGCGCGCGCATCGCACGCGCCGGCCGGCCGGTCAGGTCACCGCGCCGCGCGTCGCGAACTCGGGCGCCTTCCACGCGCCGGTGTCGACGATGTCGCGCAGCGTCTCGACGGCATCCCACACGTCGACGAAGCGCGTATAGAGCGGCGTGAAGCCGAAGCGCAGCACATGCGGCTCGCGGTAGTCGCCGATCACGCCGCGCGCGATCAGCGCCTGCATCACCGCGTAGCCGTGCGGATGCTCGAAGCTTGCCTGCGAGCCGCGCTGGTGATGCGCGCGCGGCGTGACGAGCTTCAGCGCGTGGCCTTCGCAGCGCGCTTCGACGAGCGCGACGAACGCGTCGGTCAGCGCGAGCGACTTGCGGCGGATCGCGTGCATGTCGGTCTGCAGGAACACGTCGAGTCCGCATTCGACCATCGACATCGACACGATCGGCTGCGTGCCGCACAGGAAGCGCGCGATGCCGGGATCGGGCGCGAACTCGGGCTGCATCGCGAACGGCGCGCGGTGGCCCCACCAGCCGGACAGCGGCTGCGAGTAATGCGCGTGATGGCGCTTCGGCACCCACACGAACGCGGGCGAGCCGGGGCCGCCGTTCAGGTACTTGTACGTGCAGCCGACCGCGCCGTCCGCACGTGCGCCGTTCAGGTCGACCGGCACTGCGCCCGCCGAGTGCGCGAGATCCCACAGCATCAGCGCGCCCGCATCGTGCACAAGCTGCGTGACGGCCGGCATGTCGTGCATGTAGCCGGTGCGGTAGTTCACGTGCGTGATCATCGCGACCGCGGTGTCCTCGCCGAGCGCGTCGGGCAGGTCGGCCGGATCGTCGATCAGGCGCAGCTCGTAGTCGCCGCCGAGCTGCGCGATCAGCCCTTGCGCGATGTACAGGTCGGTCGGGAAGTTCGAGCGCTCCGACACGATCACGCGCCGCCCGGGCGCACGTTCGGCCTGGTAGCGCAGCATCGCGGACAGCAGCTTGAACAGGTTGATCGAGATCGTATCGGTGACGACGGTCTCGTCAGGCGCGCCGCCGATCAGCGTCGCGAGCTTGTTGCCGAGGCGGCGCGGCAGCGCGAACCAGCCGGCGGTGTTCCAGCTGCGGATCAGGCCGTCGCCCCATTCGGCGCCGATCACCTGCTGCGCGCGGGCGGCCGACGCGCGCGGCTGCGCGCCGAGCGAGTTGCCGTCGAGGTAGATCACGCCGTCGGGCAGCGCGAACTGGTCGCGCAGCGGGGCAAGCGGGTCGTCGCGGTCGAGCGCGAGCGCGTCTTCACGGGTCTTGATCATGATGTCTCGGGTTGTTGTGTGTCGTGTGTCGTGGATTCAGGCGGCGCGGCCGGGCAGCGCGCGCAGCACCGCGCGCACGGGGCTCGCGTCGAGCGTCGCGAGCTTGAGCGGCAGCGCGATCAGTTCGTAGTCGCCGGCCGGCACGTCATCGAGCACGATGCCTTCCAGGATCGCCATCCGGTGTGTGCGGATGCGGTGGTGCGCGTCCATCGTCTTCGATTCCTGCGGATCGAGCGACGGCGTATCGATGCCGATCAGCTTCACGCCGTGTGCGGCGAGCAGGTCGATCGTGTCGGGCGCGACCGCGCAGAACTCCGGATCCCATTGCGCGGCGGGCGCCTGCGCATAGGTGCGCAGCAGCACGCGCGGCGGCACGCGGTCGAGCGCCGCCGCGACGTCCGCCGGCGTGACGACGGGCGACGCACCGATGCAGTGGATCACGCGGCACGGGCCGAGGTACGCGTCGAGCGGCACCGTGCCGATCGGCGCGCCGTCGGCGTCATAGTGGAGCGGCGCGTCGGTGTGCGCGCCGGTGTGCGGCGACAGTGTCAGGCGTGCGACGTTGACGGGCGAGCCCGCCTCCATCCGCCAGACGCGTTCGACCGTAACCGGCGTGTCGCCCGGCCACACGGGGGTGGCGGGGGCGACAGGCGGTGAAATGTCCCAGAGTGTGTCCATAGCATGACGAATCAGCGAATCGATGCTTCGCATGATAGGCGGACGCTCGCAGAAAGTGCTTGCGAAATAGACATGGACAAACCGCCAGATTGGCAGATAATTCGAATCACAGGGAAAACGGGGACCAAAAATGCATGCGATCACGCTCGACGCCACCGACTGCCGTATTCTCGCGGTACTGCAGGAGGAGGGCAGAATCAGCAACCTCGATCTGGCGGAACGGATTTCGCTGTCACCATCGGCCTGCCTGCGGCGCATGCGCCTGCTGGAGGAGCAGGGCGTGATCGAGCACTACCGCGCGTGCCTGAGCCGCGAGAAGCTCGGTTTCGAACTGGAGGCGTTCGTGCAGGTGTCGATGCGCAACGAGCAGACGCAATGGCACGAACGGTTCGCGGAGGAATTGCGCGAATGGCCCGAGGTGGTCGGCGCGTTCGTCGTGACCGGCGAGAGCCACTACCTGCTGAGGGTGCTCGCGCACAACCTCAAGCACTATTCCGATTTCGTGCTGAACCGGCTGTACAAGGCGCCGGGCGTGATGGACATCCGCTCGAACATCGTGCTGCAGACGCTGAAGGACGAGGCGGGCGCGCCGGTCGTGCTGGCGCGCACCGGGGCGATCAAAGCGGTGTGAGACCGTGGAATGCGCCGCCGTGGAACACGAGCGGCGCGGCGGTGCCCGCGCCGGGGTTGACGCCGCAGCGCTCGACTTCGCCGACGAAGATCACGTGGTCGCCTTCGTCGTAGCGGCTGCGGTTATGGCACTCGAACCACGCGATCGCGCCGTCGAGCACCGGCATGCCCGAATTGCCGGCCGCGTGCGCGATGCCTTCGAAGCGGTCGCCCTTGAAGGTCGCGAAGCGCTTGCACAGGTCGATCTGCGACGCCGCGAGCACGTTGACGACGTAATGGCTGTTGCTGCGGAACACGGGCATCGACGCCGACTTGTGCGCGAGGCTCCACAGTACGAGCGGCGGATCCAGCGAGACCGAATTGAACGAACTCGCGGTGATGCCGATCAGTTGCCCGGACGGCGCGCGCGTCGTGATCACGGTCACGCCGGTCGCGAACTGGCCAAGCGCCTGCCGGAATGCGGCGGCATCGAAGTTCGGCGGGGTCGCGCGGATCATCGGGCGGCCTTCCGGAGCGGCGCGTGCGCGCCGGGCGCGCAGCGGGGGAAACGGGCGATGCGGGTGAAAGGCGACAAGGCAGTCAGTCTGGCAAATGGGACGAATGGCCCGATTTTAGCGGAATCGCGCGCGGCAGGCCGGTGTGCGGGCAGCTAACCCGCGGCCCCGAGCCCGAGCGATAGCGCGCCGATCAGCATCAGGCTCGTCGCCCAGAGCCGATCGAGGTTGAACCAGCTGCGCGACACGAACGTCAGCCCGAGGTAGCGGTAGACGAGCCACGCAAGCAGCCCGCCGGCCGCGATCATCGCGGCGGCATGCGCGGCCGCGACGGCGAGCGCCATTCCCAGATGGGCGCCGACGAGCGCGGTCGCGGCCCGCTGTCCGGGATCGACGTCGATTCCGCACAGGCCGAGATAGATCGGCACCAGCATCAGCCCGGCGCCGTGCGCGACCGCCACCGCGAACGACCACAGCCCGAGCCGCGCGGGCGGGATCCGCGCAAGCGCGCGCGGGTGGCGCCGCCGGATCAGCAGCGCGGCGCCGAAGCCGATCACGAGCACGCTCGCGCCGATCCGGATCGTGGTCTGCCACGCGAGCAGCGCGGCGAGCAGCCCGAACGGCAGCGTCACCGCGAACACGGCGAGCGCATGCCCGCACGCGAGATAGCCGAGCGCGGCGGCCAGCGCGCGGCCGCTTTTCGCCATCAGCGCGTTCGACACCGCGAGCGGCCACCCCATCGCGGGATTCAGCCCGTGGTAGAGGCCGCTTGCGAGCACCGCCGCCCAGAGGCCGATCTGCACGTGGCTTCCGACGTTCAAGATCGCACCGACGGATAGCAAAACGAATCGGTCGAGCAGTCGCCGCCTTCGAGCCGGATCTGGTGTGCGCGATAGCCGTCGGGGAAGTCGACCCAGTAATCGTGCGCGAGCGTCAGGCCGCCGTCGGGCCCCGCGTGCGCCATCACCTGCGCGGCCGGCACGCCGTCCGGGTAGAACTGGTCGTCCCAGGTCGAGTACAGCGAGTTGGTCCAGTAGACCCGCTTGCCGTCGCGGCTGATCTCGACCATCTGCGGACCGCCCGCGAACGTGCGGCCACTCGGATGCGGCGCGCGCTGCGCGATGCCGCCGATGCGCACCGATCCCGACAGTGTCGGCCGGCGCGGATCCGTCACGTCGTACTGCCGCATTTCGCCGGTGCCCCAGCAGGACACGTACAGGAACCGGTCGTCGAGGGACAGGTCGATGTCGGTCACGAGCGGCGGCACCGCGCCGAACGATTTGAGCAACGGCGGCAACTGGTCTGCGGACGCGGGCTCGGCCGGGATCGTCGCAGTCTTCTCGATGTGAAACTGGCCGTCTTCGCGCCACCAGGTCCAGATCGAGCCTTCGAGGTTCGTCGTATCGACCACGACGCCGACGAATCCGTATTCGCGGACCGGATCGTGCGCGGGCCGCACCTCCAGCGCCATCTGGTGGTGCGCGCCGAGATCGATCGTCTGCACGTTGCGCCGCGCGCTCAGATCCCAGAAGTGCAGCCGGTGTCCGTACCGGTTCGCGAGCAGATCCTCGGGAACGATGCCGTTCTCGAACTGCGGCGGCAGCGCCCATTCGCTCGACACCATGTAGTCGCGCGGCAGGTTCCACCAGAAGTCGTAGTGCTTGTCCTGCGGGCCGCGATCGATTTCCCAGCGGCCGAGCACGTCGAAGGTCTCGCAATCCATGATGAAGATGCCCGGATGGCCGTCCGTGCCGTCCTTCCCGCTGCCGCCGAGCGTGCTGACGTAGATGCCCTCGGGCCCGCAGTGCACGGTGTGCGGCCGTGAATAGCCGGTCTTGCTAAAGATCTCGTCGGGCTCGACGATCTTGTGGATGCGCGCCTGGGTCGGATGCGGCTGCGTATCGATCACGTACACGCGCGACGAGCGCAGGCCCGGGATGATCAGGTAGCGGCGTTCGAGGAACGCGTGGCCGGTCAGCGGCGACAACGCCGACGAGCACGCATTCCAGCCGAAGTGATGGAACTCGTCGCCGGTGTTCGGCATCGTCACCGTATGCACGATCTTGCCGTAGGTCGGTGAACCGGGCTTCACGTCGATGACGGCGAGCGCATCGGGCCGGGAGAAGTCCGGGCTGAGCAACAGCGTGTACGCGTAGGTTTCAGCAGGGGCGCGCATCGCAAGTTCCGGCGATGCGTGAAACGTCGGATCAGGCCGCATGGTCATGGTAGGACCCTCGGAAATGACTGACTCTCACGGTGCGCAAGCGTCGGCGACGGGCGCACCTTTGCATGTGAAACGGCCGGACGATGCTGCCGTTCCGGCCGAGCGGAACTGCCGGCAACCGGCGTGCTCGCGTGCCCACGTGCGAGATGGCCGGTGCCTTTCAGCGAACAGCGAGCGAACAGCGAAACAGTCGGTGTGCGCAGTGTAGTCGAGAATGCATGACGACGTGAGCCATGCGCCGTCCACCTTGCCGCAGCGCGGCGACGCTGAACGCGACGCGTCGTTGAAGGCGTGCGGAATCAGCTTTTCGGTTGCGACCGGCTCGGCCTTGCGGCGAGCACGACGGGCACGGTGAGCGCATAGATCGCCACGCCCACGATCCACACGAGCCCGTTCCAGCCCGATCGGGACAATGCATAAATCCAGCTGAAGACGAGCCGAGGTTGAATCCACGATCCTTGAGGTGCGCCGCGAACAGCTCGATGCTGCCGATGTGGGGGACGGCAAGGATGCAACCTCGGCACGAGCGCGCGAGGGCCTGGTCGAGCCGCGCCAGCGCGTCGTCGGGAAGGTCGGCTTCGAGGTCCAGCGCGCGACCGCGGTCGTGCTGCAGGTTGGCGAGATCGAAGAGGACGGTGACCCATGCCGCGAGGCCCTCGATGACCTGATCGTCTGTCGCGGTGCCCCTGCGGATGATGCTCTGGCGCACGAACATGCTGTTGGCCATCGAACTGGGCCGGCCGGCGATCACTTCCGCGATGGTTCGCGCGAGCAACGGCTGACGGGCTACGGGGACGAGCGGCGCGAGGCGGTCGACGAGGTTCACGACCGCCGTCTGGATGTCTCCGTGCCCGCGTGGCAGTGGCGTGACGGCGCCGGTCCGGATCCGCGGGGCAGGCACGGGCTGGTCGTTTTTGGGACGGGTCATTTCTTGTTCTGTGACACGGTTATCATGCATGTATGCACGCGCCGATCGACGTATGTATTACGTCGCGGCACCCCGAAGCCTTTTTATTCCACGCGATTTCATTTTAAGGTGAACACGATGACTGAAGTTGCAACGCTGGGTGGCGGATGCTTCTGGTGCACGGAAGCGGTGTTTCTCGATGTCGACGGCGTGACGGCCGTCGAGTCCGGCTACGCGGGCGGCCACACGCGCAACCCCGGTTACCGCGACGTGTGCGACGGCGACACCGGTCACGCGGAAGTCGTCAACGTGACGTTCGACCCGGCGCGCATCGGTTATCGCGAGATCCTCGAGATCTTCTTCGCGACGCACGACCCGACGCAGCTCAACCGGCAGGGCAACGACACCGGCACGCAATACCGGTCGGCCGTGTTCACGCATTCGGACGCGCAGCGTGACGTCGCGCTCGACGTGATCCGCGAACTGGAGCGCGAACAGGTGTTTTCGGCGCCGATCGTCACGCAGGTCGTGCCGCTGGACGGCAACTACTGGCCGGCCGAGGACTATCACCAGGATTACTACGCGCGCAATCCGGGGCAGGGCTATTGCGCGGTCGTGATCGGGCCGAAGCTCGCGAAATTCCGCCAGAAGTTTGCGCACCGGCTGAAGTCGTCGCGCGGCGCCTGAGGCACGCGAGCGGGTGGCACTTGGGCGTCGACCGATTGCGCTGGCACGGCGGGGCAGCAGGCAGCGGCGTGGCCAGGCGCTACGCTGCCTCGCTGCGCAATTGCGCGCACGCGGCGGCGATCTCCCGCGCGAGCGCGATGCATGACAGCGGCGCCGAGCCTTCTGCCTTGTTGTTGATCGTGATGATCACGGGCTGCCCGGCCAGCGCGTAGCGCGCGGCCAGCTCGGCGAGCGCCGTGCGCGTGTGCGGGTCTTCGTCGACGAGCCGATCGAACGGCTCGTATTTCGCCTTCGCCTGTTCGTACTTGAAGCCGCCGTGCAGGCTCCAGCGCACGATCAGCGGGCCCGGCGCGTCGCCGTCGAGCAGTGCGAGCGCGGCCGCCTGACGCAGCGGGTCCGGCATCCGCGCGTGCAGGCCGACGCAGTAGCGCACGCCGATCACCGCGAGCGCGCGGATGAAACGCGGCGTGAGCAGGCACGCGTCGCGGATCTCGATCGCATAGCGCGGGCCGTCCGGTTCGGGCGGCAACGGCGGCAGCGCCGCGAAGAATGCGGACAGCCGTTCGATCAGCGCGGCGGGATCCGCGAGCAGCCGGTCGGGCAGCGGCGAGAACTGGAACACCAGCACCCCGGCCTTCCGGCCGAGCCCTTGGAGACACGGCTGCACGAATTCGCTGGTCGCGAGTGCGGCGTCGAGGAAGGTCGGATTCGGCCCGGACGGTTCGCCGCGGTGGCCGCGCACGACCGCGTCGGTGACCGAGGCCGGCGCCTTCACGACGAAGCGGAAATCGTCGGGCACCTGCTGCGCGTAGCGCAAATAGTCGGCGACGGACAGCGGCCCGTAGAACGACCGGTCGAGGCTCACGCTCTTCAGCAGCGGATGTGCACCGTACGCTTCGAGTCCTTCGCGCGACAGCTTGGTCTGCGCGAAGTCGCCGTCGTAGACGATGCCGTTCCAGCCGGGGAAAAACCAAGACGACGTGCCGAGCCGCACGTTCGGCGGCAGCCCGGCCACGGCGGCTGCGACGTCGGGCGCGATCGGGGCGGGCGGCACGCCGCGCCGGCGCTTGCCTTTCTTCGGCGCGGGCGGCGGATCATCGGGTGCCGCGCCGAACAGGTCGAACTGTCCGTCGGCGGGCGTCCCGTCCGAATCGTCGCGTTGCTGCCGTCCCGGCGGCGCGTTGCGCCGCGTGCTGCCGTCACCCATGCATGCCGTGCGTGAAGCGCCGCCTAGCGCGGCAGCGCGTGTTCGTACATATAGCGCCGCGACCACGGCAGCGTTTTCGCGCTCTGCCCGGCCTTGCGGCACACGATTTGAAAGATCGACACGTCGTCGTGCTCGAACGCATACGCGCAGCCGGCGAGATACACGCGCCAGATGCGGAATTTTTCGTCGTCGACGAGCTGCCTGGCTTCCTCGGCCTTCGCTTCGAAGTTCTCGGTCCAGATGTCGAGCGTGCGCGCATAGTGCCGTCGCAGGCTTTCGACGTCAATCGCCTCGAGCCCGCCGCGCTGCGCCGCTTCGAGCGCGAGGCTGACGTGCGGCAGCTCGCCGTCCGGGAACACGTAGCGGTCGATGAACTCGCCGCCGCCGAGCGCCGTCTCGCCGCTCTCCGCATCGGTCGACGTGATCCCGTGGTTCATCGCGATACCGTCGTCGGCGAGCAGCTCGCGGACCCGCGCGAAGTACAGCAGCAGGTTCTTGCGGCCGACGTGCTCGAACATCCCGACGCTCGTGATGCGGTCGAACTGGCCGTCGATCTCGCGATAGTCCTGCAGGCGGATCTCGATTTTGTCCTGCAATCCTGCGGCTTTCACGCGTTCGGTCGCGAGGTCGAACTGGTTCTGCGACAGCGTCACGCCGAGACACTGCGCGCCGAACTTGCCCGCGGCCCGCAGCACCAGCGCGCCCCAGCCGCAGCCGATGTCGAGCAGGCGCTGGCCCGGCTGCAGCCGGATCTTCGTGAGGATGTGGTCGATCTTCTTGATCTGCGCGGTCGCGAGATCCTCGTCGCCGTTCTCGAAGTACGCGCACGAGTAGACCATGTTCTCGTCGAGCCACAGCTGGTAGAACTCGTTCGACACGTCGTAGTGATACTGGATCGCCTTCCTGTCGGTGTTCTTCGTGTGATTGAAGTAACGCTTCACGCGCGCGAGCTTGCTCGCAGTCGTCACCGTGCTGCGCGCGAGCGAGTAGCTGATGTTGATGATGTCGGAGAGCTTGCCCTCGATGTCGATCTTGCCCTTCACGTACGCCTCGCCGAGGTTGTCGAGGCTCGGGTCGAGCAGCAGCGGCAGCGCCGACGCGCTGTTGACCTTCAGCGTGACCTGCGGCGCCGCGAACGTGCCGAAATCGAGTTGATCACCGTTCCACAATACCAGGCGCGCCGGAATGTTCGCCTTCGCCCGTACATCGTCCGCCCACTGTGCCAGCTTCTTTTCCCAGAACATTTGGAATCTCCGTAGTCCGTTGAATCGAATACAGCCTAGTTTCTTGACCGGCGCCCGTTCGTTACCGGGCGCCCGGATGCAACACGAAACACGTTCGGCGGCCGCGCCGTGGGCCCGCGCGCCCTCGCGCTGCTTACGGCGACAGGCGCGCGATCGTCCAGCCGTGCGGCGGCGCCGCGGCGTCGCGCGTGTACAGCAGCCGGTCGTGCAGCCGCGACGGGCGGCCCTGCCAGAATTCGAGCGTGTCGGGCACGAGGCGATAGCCGCCCCAGTGCGGCGGCCGCGGCGGGTCGTCGCCGTAGCGCGCGCTGATCTCTTGTTCGCGCGCTTCGAGCAGCGCGCGGTTGTCGATCACCGCGCTCTGTTCGGACGCCCATGCGCCGATCCGCGAGCCGAGCGGGCGCGACGCGAAATAGCGGTCGCTTTCCTCGGCGCTCGTCTTCTCGATGCGGCCTTCGATGCGCACCTGGCGCTCGAGCTCGATCCAGTAGAACAGCAGCGCGGCGTACGGATTGGCCGCGAGGTCGTGGCCCTTGCGGCTTTCGTAATTGGTGAAGAAGACGAACCCGCGCTCGTCGACGGCCTTGATCAGCACGATCCGTGCGGACGGACGGCCGTTTTCGCCGACGGTGGCGAGCGTCATCGTGTTCGGTTCGGGGAGCTTGGCGGCGAGCGCCTCCTTGAACCAGCGGTCGAACTGGACGAAGGGGCTCGGGGCGGCGTCGGCTTCGTCGAGCGAAGCACGCGAGTAGTTGATGCGGAGATCGGCGAGTGTCGTCATGTTATGCGAACGCTTCAATCTGGGGCCAGTATAGCGAAGGAGTAAGAAACGTGCGTGCACAGTGGCACGTGGGGGCGGGGATATCAGGCAAAATACAGGGCTGCACGACTTACGCTTTCCTTGCCGCCATGCCTCCCACCGACGCCGCCCCGATAACCTCTGATCTTACCCCGAGCCTGTCAAATCAGCTTGACGTGGATCGCGCGCGGCGTTTCGGCGGCATCGCGCGCCTGTACGGCGCGCCGGCGCTTGCCGCGTTCGAGCGCGCGCACGTCGCGGTGATCGGGATCGGCGGGGTCGGTTCGTGGACGGCCGAGGCGCTCGCGCGCAGCGCCGTCGGCCAGCTGACGCTCGTCGACCTCGACAATGTCGCGGAAAGCAACACGAACCGGCAGATCCACGCGCTCGACGGCAACTACGGCAAGCCGAAGGTCGACGCGATGGCCGAGCGGATCGCGCTGATCGATCCCGCGTGCCGCGTGAACCGGATCGAGGATTTCGCGGAGCCCGACAACTTCGACGCGCTGCTCGGCGGCGGCTTCGACTATGTGATCGACGCGATCGACAGCGTGCGCACGAAGGTCGCGCTGATCGCGTGGTGCGTCGCGAAAGGGCAGCCGCTCGTGACGGTCGGCGGCGCGGGCGGGCAGCTCGACCCGACCCGCATCCGCATCGACGATCTCGCGCTGACGATCCAGGATCCGCTGCTGTCGAAGGTGCGCGCCCAGCTGCGCAAGCAGCACGGCTTTCCGCGCGGGCCGAAGGCGCGCTTCAAGGTCAGCGCCGTGTATTCGGACGAACCGCTGATCTACCCGGAAGCGGCCGCTTGCGATATCGAGGACGGTGAGGAGCCGTCCGCGGCCGCGCACGTCGCGGGGCTCAACTGCGCGGGCTTCGGCTCGAGCGTGTGCGTGACCGCGAGCTTCGGCTTCGCGGCCGCCGCGCATGCGCTGCGGGCGATTGCGGCGCGGGCCGTCGCGGCCTGAAGGGAGGCGGCGGCGCCCGCGTGCCGAGCGCCGTTCGGGTTCAGTTGAGCGCCATGCTCAGCTTGCGCCGCCACACGGCGACGAGGTCCGGGCGGTCGCCCGCCAGCTCGAACACCGAGATCATCGTCTTGCGGCCGAGATCGTCGCCGTACGCGCGATCGCGCACGACGATTTCCAGCAACTGCTCCAGCGCGCCTTCGTAAGCGCGCCGCGCGATCAGGCTCTGTGCGAGATCGAAACGCGCTTCGAGGTCGGCCGGGTTCGCGGCGATGCGGGCCTCGATCGCGTCGGTCGGCGGCAGGTCCGCGGTCGCGTCGAGCGCGTCGAAACGGGTCTGGATCGCCTGGAGGCGCGGGTCGCCGTCTTGCACGGTCTGCGGCGACAGGCGCCCGGTTTCCGCGCGCGCGGCATCGATGTGGTTGCCCGCGAGCAGCAGTTCGATCAGGTCGAGCCGTGCATCGTCGAAGCCCGGGTTCAGCGCGAGCGCGGCTTCGAGGTGGGCGCGCGCGTCGTCGAAGCGCCCCTCTTCGGCCGCGAACTGCGCGGCGCGGCGCTCGGCTTCCTCGGGCGCCGGCAGCAGCCGGTCGAGGAACGCGCGCAGCTGCCCTTCGGGCAACACGCCGATGAACTGGTCGACCGGGCGCCCGTCGGCGAATGCGATCACGTGCGGAATGCTGCGCGTCTGGAAATGCGCGGCGAGTTCCTGGTTCTCGTCGACGTTGACCTTTACGAGCTTCCAGCGGCCCGCGTAGTCGCTTTCTAGCTTTTCGAGCAGCGGGCCGAGCGTCTTGCAGGGGCCGCACCACGGCGCCCAGAAGTCGACCAGCACGGGCGTGTCGAGCGACGCCTCGATGACGTCTTTTTCGAAAGTGGCAAGCGTGGTGTCCATGTCGTCCTCGTTGGTTCGGATGTCGTCAGGGTGGGGGCGGCACGCGCGTTTTTCAACGCGGCTTGCGCTCGGGCAGCGGGATCCACTCGGTCTCGCCGGGCACCTTGCCCATTTCCTGTCGTGTCCAGGCTTCCTTGGCGCGCTCGATCGCATCGCGGCTGCTCGCGACGAAGTTCCAGTCGATGAAGTGCTCGCCTTCGAGCCGGTCGCCGCCGAGCAGCATCACGCGTGCGCCGGCGCCGCTCGTCAGCGTGACGGTCGCGCCCGGCGCGAGCACGGCCATCTGCATGGGGTCGAGCGGCGTGCCGTCGATCGCGAGGTCGCCGTCGACGAGATAGACCGCGCGCTCGTCGTGCGACGCGTCGAGCACGAGGCGGCCGCCGTCCGTGAATTCCGCAGCGACGTAGAGCGTGCGCGAGAACGTCGTGACGGGTGAGCGCAGGCCGAACGCGTCGCCGGCGATCACCGTCAGCGACACGCCGTCCTCGGTGCGTTTCGGCAGTGTCGCGGCTTCATGGTGCTCGAACGACGGCTCGTCGGTTTCATGCGCAAGCGGCAGCGCGACCCAGGTCTGGATTCCGTGCACGGTGTGGCCGCGCTCGCGCAGCGCGTCGGGCGTGCGTTCGGAGTGGACGATGCCGCGCCCGGCCGTCATCCAGTTGACGTCGCCGGGCACGATCTCCTGCAGCGAGCCGAGGCTGTCGCGGTGCAGGATCGCGCCGTCGAACAGATAGGTGACGGTCGCGAGCCCGATATGCGGATGCGGGCGCACGTCGAGGCCCGTGCCGGCCGGCAGCGTCGCGGGGCCCATGTGATCGAAGAAGATGAACGGGCCGACGAGGCGCGCGGCGAGCGCGGGCAGCGTGCGGCGCACCTGCAGGTTGCCGATGTCGCGGATATGCGGTTTCAGCAGCGCTTTGATGGAATCGGTCATGACAGGTCCTGTCGAGGCTCCGGAGATCCCGGTCATTGTACTGGCGCGCGGTCCGCTGCGCGTGACGCGACGTGAGGCTTTCGCGTCGCAACGGTGCCGGCCCCGATTCCATGCCGTGCGCGCGGGAATCCGGGTTGCCCGTCAAACGCCGGTACACTGACCGCCTTCAGAAAAACAGATAGAGGAGACGGAGATGATGGCGCCGAAGGACCTGCTGCTGGCATTGGTCGTGATCCTGGCGTGGGGCGTGAATTTCGTCGTGATCAAGGTCGGTCTGCACGGGATGCCGCCGATGCTGCTCGGCGCGCTGCGCTTCACGCTCGCCGCGGTGCCGGCCGTGTTCTTCGTGCGCCGGCCGCAGATTTCGTGGCGGTTGCTCGTGCTGTACGGCGCGACGATCCAGCTCGGCCAGTTCGTGTTCCTGTTCACCGCGATGTACGTCGGGATGCCGGCCGGCCTCGCGTCGCTCGTGCTGCAGTCGCAGGCGTTTTTCACGCTCGTGTTCGCGATGGTGTTCCTCGGCGAGCGGCTGCGCGTGCAGAACCTGATCGGGCTCGCGATCGCCGCGGGCGGGCTCGTCGTGATCGCGTCGCAGGGCGGCCGCGCGATGACGCTCGCCGGCTTCCTGCTGACGATCTGCTCGGCCGCGATGTGGGCGTTCGGCAACATCGTGACGAAGAAGGTGGGGCAGGCGAACCTCGTGTCGCTCGTTGTATGGGCGAGCCTCGTGCCGCCGGTGCCGTTCTTCCTGCTGTCGCTCGGGTTCGAGGGGCCGCAGCGGATCGCGGCCGCGCTCGGCGCACTGACGGGCGCGTCGATCTTCGCGGTCGTCTATCTCGCGTTCGTCGCGACGCTGCTCGGTTACGGGTTGTGGAGCCACCTGCTGTCGCGCTATCCGGCCGCGCAGGTCGCGCAGTTTTCGCTGCTGGTGCCGATCGTCGGCCTTGCGTCGTCGGCCCTGCTGCTCGACGAACACCTGACGCGCGCGCAGATGAGCGGTGCGGCGCTCGTGATGGGCGGGCTCGCGGTGAACGTGTTCGGCGGCAGGCTGGTGCGCCGCTTCGCGGCGTCGTGACCGCGCGCGCCGGCCGCGATGCATGCGGCGCGGCGCGCGGCAGAGGCGGCGGCCGTCAGGCCATCCGGTTCTTCGCGAGCGGCGGGTTCGCCGCGAAATAGCGCTTGATGCCGCGGAAGATCGCATCGGCCATCTGGTCGCGATAGCTGTCGTCGTTGAGCCTGCGCTCCTCGTCCGGATTGCTGATGAACGCGGTCTCGACGAGGATCGACGGGATGTCGGGCGCCTTCAGCACCGCGAACCCCGCCTGTTCGACCGAGCCCTTGTGCAGCTTGTTGATGCCGCCGACTTCCTTCAGCACGTAGTTGCCGTAGCGCAGCGAATCGCGGATCTGCGCGGTCGTCGACATGTCGAACAGCGCGCGGCTCACGGCTGCGTCCTGGGTCTTGATGTTGATCCCGCCGATCAGGTCCGACGCGTTCTCCTTGTTCGCGAGCCAGCGGGCCGCGGCGCTCGACGCGCCGTGGTCCGACAGCGCGAACACCGACGAGCCGCTCGCGGACGGCGTCGTGAACGCGTCCGCGTGGATCGACACGAACAGGTCCGCGCCGACGCGGCGCGCCTTCTGCACGCGCACGTTGAGGGGCACGAAGAAGTCCGCGTCGCGCGTCATCATCGCGCGCATGTTCGGCGCCGCGTCGATCTTCGCGCGCAGCTTCTTCGCGACGTCGAGCGCGATGTGCTTCTCGTAGGTGCCGCCGCCGCCGATCGCGCCCGGATCCTCGCCGCCGTGGCCCGGATCGATCGCGACCGTCAGCAGGCGCACGGTGCCGCCCTTGCCGGCGCCTTTGCCAGTATTCGGCGCGGTGAACTTGTAGGTGTCGTCGCCTTCGTCGTCGTCGTCCTTGCGCGCGATGACGGCCGGTGGCTTGACCGCGGGCTTCGTCGATGCGGCCGGTGCTGCCGGAGCTGCCGTTGCGCCGCCGGTCGCCGCAGGCGGCGTGTGCGGCGCGGGCGTGCCCGGGCTGTTCTGCGCGAAGCGCTGGAAGAACGCGTCGCTGTTGTCGTGGCTCGCGACGGGCGGCGGCGTCGGACCGCTCAGCGCGGTCGGCGGCTGCACCTGCTGCGCGCGCGTCGCTTCGTTGAGCTGCTGTTCCTTGCGTTCCGTCTGCGCGATCAGGTCGGTCAGCGGATCGGGTGCGACGGCCGGATAGAGGTCGAACACGAGCCGGTACTTGTACGTGCCGACGGGCGGCAGCGTGAACACCTGCGGCTTCACCGAACCCTTCAGGTCGAACACCATCCGCACGACGTGCGGCTGATACTGGCCGACGCGCACCGACTGGATCTGCGGATCGTTCGGCGCGATCTTCGACACGAGGTCGCGCAGCGCCTGGTCGAGGTCGAGCCCGTCCAGGTCGACGACGAGCCGGTCCGGACCCTGCAGCAGGTGTTGGGTATTCTGCAGCGGCTGGTCGGATTCGATCGTCACGCGCGTGTAATCGCGCGCGGGCCACACCCGCACACCGAGCACCGACGATGCAAGCGCGAGCCGCGGCACCGCGAGGCCGAGCACGAGCGTCGATGCGCCTGCGCACAGGATCTGCCGGCGCCGCCAGTTATGCGTCGCGGTGGCCGCCGATTCGATCGAGCGGAACGGTTTGATCAACATCTTTCGAGACATGCCTTTCCTGAAGCGCTGTACGCGCGGACGGTGAGGGCGCGGCCGTCGCCGTCCACGTCGAGCGAGAAGACCAGATCGGGCACGCCGAGCAGCGTACCCGCCTGTTGCGGCCATTCGACGAGGCAAATCGCGCTAGAGTTGAAATATTCGCGAAAGCCGGCGTCGGACCATTCGGCCGGATCGTTGAAACGATACAGATCGAAGTGATAGACCTCGAGTTCCCCATCGTCGCGTTCGAGCGCATACGGCTCGACGAGCGTGTAGGTCGGGCTGCGCACGCGGCCGCGATGGCCGAGGCCGCGCAGGATCGCGCGCACGAGGGACGTCTTGCCCGCGCCGAGGTCGCCGTCGAGCTGGATCTGCAGGCCGTCGAACGCATGCGCGCGGGTCAGTTCGACGCGGGCTGCATCGAGCGCAAGCGCGAAGCGCGCGCCGAAGGCCTCGGTCGCCGCTGCGTCGGCGAGCGCGAACACGCGTTCCGCGAGCGGGGCGGGCAGCGTGGCGGCATGAGACGTATGGCTTGGCGTGGCTGGCATTCTCGTAAAATAGTGCGATGAACCGATTACCGGAACTCGCCGCATCCGATCTGCCCTCGACACATGACGAAGGCGCGACGCCGTGCGTGCTCGACGATGCGGCGTTGACTGCGCTCGCCGCGCGCATCAGGGCGTGGGGGCGCGAATTGGGTTTCGGGGCGATCGGCATCAGCGATACCGATCTCTCGGATGCCGAAGCGGGGCTCGCCGCCTGGCTGGAAGCCGGTTGCCACGGCGAGATGGATTATATGGCGAAACATGGGATGAAACGCGCGCGGCCGGCCGAACTTGTGGCCGGTACGCGACGCGTGATCTCCGCGCGTCTCGCGTATCTGCCGGCCGAAACGCTCGCGAACGACGTGCCGGACGACCCGCATCCCGGCACCGCCGCGCCGCGCGACTGGCGCGCGCGCGAACTGGCCCGGCTCGACGATCCGCAGGCCGCCGTCGTGTCGATCTATGCGCGCGGCCGCGACTATCACAAGGTGCTGCGCAACCGCCTGCAGACGCTTGCCGAGCGCATCGAGCGCGAGATCGGCGCGTTCGGCTATCGCGTGTTCACCGATTCGGCGCCCGTGCTCGAGGTCGAACTCGCGCAGAAGGCGGGGGTCGGCTGGCGCGGCAAGCATACGCTGCTGCTGCAGCGCGACGCCGGTTCGCTGTTCTTCCTCGGCGAGATCTACGTCGACATTCCGCTGCCGACCGATGCGCAGACCGCGCCCGATACGGCCCCCGAAACGCCGGGCGCACATTGCGGAAGCTGCACGCGCTGCCTCGCGGCGTGCCCGACCGGCGCGATCGTTGCGCCGTATCGCGTCGATGCGCGGCGCTGCATCTCGTACCTGACGATCGAACTGAAAGGCAGCATCCCGGAATCGCTGCGGCCGATGATCGGCAACCGCGTGTACGGCTGCGACGACTGCCAGCTCGTGTGCCCGTGGAACAAGTTCGCGCAGGCCGCGCCCGTCGCCGATTTCGACGTGCGGCACGGGCTCGATCGCGCGACGCTCGTCGAGTTGTTCGGCTGGAGCGCCGATGAGTTCGACACGCGGATGCAGGGCAGCGCGATCCGGCGCATCGGCTACGCGTGCTGGTTGCGCAATCTCGCGGTCGGGCTCGGCAATGCGCTGCGCGCGCCGGCGGAGCGGCTTGCGCCAGACGCGCGCGATGCGATCGTCGCCGCATTGCGCGCGCGTGCGGACGACCCGTCGCCGCTCGTGCGCGAGCACGTGGAATGGGCGCTGCGGGCAGCATGAAGGGAGCGTACAGTGGCGGTGCGGTGCGGTGCGGTGCGGTGCGGGCGGACAACTGCCCGTGGTTCTTTTCGGATTGTTCAGATTGGTATAGGGCCGGAGTGCGAAGCATGAGGAGGCAGCAATGTTCAACGCAGTGATCGATGCTCCGTTCGGCAAGGTCGGCATACGCACGGATGGGTCGGTGGTGCGCGAGATCGTCTATCTGCCCGAATCGGTGAAGTGCGTCGATCCCGATACGCCGCTCGCGACGCGCGCGGTCGAGCAGATCGAGCGCTATTTCGGGCGCGCGTCGGCGCGCTTCGACCTGCCGCTCGCCGACGTCGGCACCGCGTTCCAGCACCGCGTGTGGGACGCGATCTGCGAGATCCCGCCCGGCACCGTGCTGACGTATGGCCAGGTCGCGAAGCAGATCGGCAGTGCGCCGCGCGCAGTCGGCCAGGCGTGCGGCGCGAACTATTTCCCGCTGGTGATCCCGTGCCACCGCGTCGTCGCATCGGGCGGCATTGGCGGCTTTGCGAACCATGACGGCGACGGCTACTTCCTGAAGGTGAAGCGCTGGCTGCTCGCGCACGAAGGCGTGCCGTACCAATGAGCGATTCGCTGCTTTCCCCGGAAACCGCCCGCGACACGGCCGAGGCTTCGCCCGCGCTGCTCGCGAGCCGCGCGTCGATCGACGTGTTCTGCGATGCGTTGTGGCTCGAACACGGTCTCGCGCGCAATACGCTCGATGCATACCGACGCGATCTGACTCTGTTTTCGCAGTGGCTCGCGGCGACCCACGACGCGTCGCTCGATGTCGTGAGCGAAGCGATGGTCGAGGGTTACATCGCCGCGCGCAGCGACGGCAAGGCGACGTCGTCGAACCGGCGGTTGTCGGTGTTCCGTCGCTATTACGGCTGGGCCATGCGCGAGCACCGCGCGAATGCGGACCCGACGCTGCGTGTCACGTCCGCGAAGCAGGGCGCGCGCTTTCCGTCGACGCTGTCCGAAGCGCAGGTCGAGGCGCTGCTCGGCGCACCGGACATCGACACGCCGCTCGGCCTGCGCGACCGCACGATGCTCGAGCTGATGTATGCGAGCGGGTTGCGTGTGAGCGAGCTCGTGACGCTGAAGACCGTCGAAGTGGGGCTCAACGAAGGTGTCGTGCGCGTGATGGGCAAGGGCTCGAAGGAGCGGCTCGTGCCGTTCGGGGAGGTCGCGCACGGCTGGATCGAGCGCTACCTGCGCAACGCGCGGCCCGCGCTGCTCGGCGCGCGCGCGGCCGACGCGCTGTTCGTCACCGCGCGCGGCGACGGGATGACGCGCCAGCAGTTCTGGAACATCATCAAGCGCCACGCGCAGCGGGCCGACGTGCGCGCGCACCTGTCGCCGCACACGCTGCGGCACGCGTTCGCGACGCACCTGCTGAACCACGGCGCGGACTTGCGCGTCGTGCAACTGCTGCTCGGCCACAGCGACATCTCGACGACGCAGATCTATACGCACGTCGCGCGCGAGCGCCTGAGAACGCTGCACGCGCATCACCACCCGCGCGGATAGCGCGCGGGAGCGCGGCCGCGTGCGTCACGCGAGGTCGCGCAGCTTGTGCTTGAGCACCTTGCCGGTCGACGCGGCCGGCAGCGCGTCGAGCACGCGGATGCGCGCGGGCCGCTTGTACGGCGCGAGCCGCGCTGCGCACCAGTCGTGCAACGCGGCTTCGGTGGCCGCCGCGCCCGGCACCAGCTCGACGAACGCGAGCACTTCCTCGTTGCCTTCGACCGCGCGGCCGACGACGGCCGCCTGCACGACGTCCGGATGCGCGTTCAGCACCTGCTCGACCTCGACCGGATACACGTTGAACCCCGAGCGGATGATCAGCTCCTTGCTGCGTCCGGCGATCGTCACCGCGCCGTCGGCATCCTGCCGCGCGAGGTCGCCCGTCTTCAGCCAGCCGTCCGGCGTGACGGCCGCGCGCGTCGCGTCCGCATTGCGGTAATAGCCGAGCATCACGTTCGGCCCGCGCACCTGGATCTCGCCGACTTCGCCCTGCGGCACGTCACGGCCGTCCGGCCCGACGATCCGCATCGCGACGCCTGGAATCGCCGTGCCGACCGAGCAGTCGCCGCGCGGCGCATCGAGCGGCGTCTGCGTGATCGTGGGGCTGCACTCGGTCATTCCGTAGCCGTTGTGCAGCGGCACGCCATAGATCCGTTCGACGCGCGCTTTCAGGTCGGCGTCGAGCGGCGACCCGCCCGAATAGGCGAACCGCAGGCGCGGCGCGTGCCATGCGTGGCCGTGCGTGCGCAGGTGTTCGAGCAGCTTCGCGTGCATCGCGGGCACGCCCTGGAAGATCGTGATGCCTTCGTCGGCGAGCGCCACGCGCACGGCCTCCGGCGAGAAGCGCGGCGCGAGGCGCAAGGTCGCGCCCGCATACAGGCTGCCGAGGCAGACCGACGCGAGGCCATAGACATGCGACACCGGCAGCACCGTGTAGACGACGTCGTCGGTCGACACGCGGCGCAGCGTGCTCGACGTCGCCGCAATGAACAGCAGGTTGCGGTGCGACAGCATCACGCCCTTCGGCGTGCCGGTGGTGCCGGTCGTGTAGATCAGTGCCGCGCATTGCGCGGCGCCATCGGCGGCGACCGGTTCGCCGGGCGCGTCCGCATCGATGTGGTACGACCACGCGCCGATGTCGATCGCGAGCCCGGGCGCCGGGCTCGCGTGGTGCCGGGCCGCGTGTGCGCGTGCGTCCGGCGATGCGTCGTCGGTGAACGCGATCAGCTTCGGGCGCGCATGCGCGGCAATCGCATCGAGTTCGGCAACCGACAGCCGCGCGTTCGACATGAGCGCCCACGCGTCGAGCCTCGCCGCCGCGAACAGCAGCACGATCTGCGCGACGCAGTTTTCCGCGACGATCATCATGCGGTCGCCGCCGTGCACGCCGAGGCCCGCGAGTTGCGCGGCGGCCGCGTCGACCGCCTGCGACAGGTCGCGATACGACAGGCGGCGCGCGTCCTCGATCAGCGCCGGATGATCGGGCGCGCGAGCGGCCCAGTGTGCGGGGACGTCGGCGATGCGGCCAGGCAGCGCGGCCAGCAGTGCGTCGACGTCGAGCGGCGCCAGGGGGCGATTGGACTGGGGCATGGCGTCTCCAGAAAATGGGCCGGCGGGCGGGGCGATGTGACGGAAAAACGGGCCGCGAGTATACCGCCGGCGGGCGGACCCGGTACGCGTCGCCAGCCGTTCCCCATTAGAATGCCGCCATGAGCAAATCCAGACACGTGTCCGAAACACCCGCGACCCAGCTGCTGCGCCGCCACGGCGTTGAGTTCGGCGAGCATCCGTATGACTACGTCGAGCACGGTGGCACCGGTGAATCCGCGCGTCAGCTCGGCGTCGACGAGCACATCGTCGTGAAGACGCTCGTGATGGAGGACGAACATGCGAAACCGTTGATCGTGCTGATGCACGGCGATCGCACGGTGTCGACGAAGAACCTCGCGCGGCAGATCGGCGTGAAGCGCGTCGAACCGTGCAAGCCGGAGGTCGCGAACCGCCATTCGGGCTATCTCGTCGGCGGCACGTCGCCGTTCGGCACCCGCAAGGCGATGCCCGTGTTCGTCGAGTCGACGATCCTCGAGCTGCCGACGATCTACCTGAACGGCGGCCGCCGCGGCTATCTCGTCAGCATCGCGCCGGCCGTGCTGGCGACGCTGCTCGACGCGAAGCCCGTGCAATGCGCGAGCGTCGACTGAGGGTTTCACCTTCGTGGCAGTGCGCGCCGCTTCGGTAGAATGAGCGCCGCTTCGGCTTGCCGTCACGGTGTTGCCGGCATTTTGCGGCCGTGCAGTTGCCCGTCCATCGATACGTACAAAGAAGAGTCTTCCGCATGCAGATCCTGCTCGCCACCCTCGTTGCCTACCTGGTCGGCTCGGTGTCGTTTGCCGTCGTCGTCAGCGCCGCGATGGGCCTGGCCGATCCCCGCTCGTACGGGTCGAAGAATCCCGGCGCCACCAACGTGCTGCGCAGCGGCAACAAGAAGGCGGCGATCCTGACGCTCGTCGGCGACGCGTTCAAGGGCTGGATCGCGGTCTGGCTCGCGCGGCGCTTCGGCCTGCCCGACGTCGCGATCGCGTGCGTCGCGATCGCCGTGTTCCTCGGTCACCTGTATCCGGTGTTCTTCCGCTTCAAGGGCGGCAAGGGCGTCGCAACCGCGGCCGGCGTACTGCTCGCCGTGCATCCGGTGCTCGGTCTCGCGACCGCGCTGACCTGGCTCATCATCGCGTTCTTCTTCCGCTACTCGTCGCTCGCGGCGCTCGTCGCGGCGGTGTTCGCGCCGCTGTTCGACGTGTTCCTGTTCGGCACGCAGCACAACCCCGTCGCATGGGCGGTGCTCGCGATGAGCGTGCTGCTCGTGTGGCGTCACCGCAGCAACATCGCGAAGTTGCTCGCGGGGCAGGAAAGCCGGATCGGCGACAAGAAGAAGGCGGCCGCGAACGGCAACGCGCAGGACGGCGGGAAAGCCTGACGTAGCAGGCCGAAACCGGTCAAAGCAGGCCGAAACAGGCTAAAGCGGGCCAAAGCGGCTGAAGCGGCGCGCCGGGCGCATTGCGCAGCCCGGCGGCATCACGCGATCGATCAGTCGCGGAAGTTGTTGAAGTCGAGCGGGGTGTCGGTCACGTCCTTGCGCAGCATCGCGATCACGCTCTGCAGGTCGTCGCGCTTGGTACCCGACACGCGCACCGCGTCGCCCTGGATGCTCGCCTGCACCTTGATCTTGCTGTCCTTCACGAGCCGCACGATCTTCTTCGCGAGATCGCCCGTCACGCCCTTCTTGACGGTCACGACCTGCTTGACCTTGTCGCCGCCGATCTTCTCGACCTTGCCGTAGTCGAGGAAGCGCACGTCGACGTTGCGCTTGGCCAGCTTGTTGATCAGCACGTCCTTGACCTGGCCGAGCTTGAAGTCGTCGTCGGCGAACAGCGTCAGCTCGCGTTCCTTTTGCTCGACGCGTGCGTCGGACCCCTTGAAGTCGAAGCGCGTCGAAATTTCCTTGTTCGACTGCTCGATGGCGTTCTTCACTTCGATCATGTTCGCTTCGCTGACGACGTCGAACGATGGCATGGCTTTCTCCCTGTAAAACGCGCGTGCCCGGCTTGCGCGCGGGCACTCGCTATAATTGCGGACTGTTTGCCATTCTACCGATGCCCCTTCGTTTGCCCAAGGCCGGCCGCACGCCGCCGGGCAGGTCCGGGCACGTCCGACCGCGATTGCCGATGCTTCCTGCCGACTCCACCCTGACGCTGCTTTCCGACTATCCGCTCGCCGCGCACAACACGTTCGGCTTCGACGTGAACGCGCGGTTTGCAGCGCGCGTGACGCACGCGGACCAGTTCGCGGCGCTGCATCGCGACGCACGTGTCGCGAATTTGCCGCGGCTGGTGCTCGGCGGTGGCAGCAACGTCGTATTCACGCGCGACTTCGACGGCCTCGTGCTGCTCGACGAGATCGCCGGCCGCCGGGTCGTGCGCGACGACGACGACGCGTGGTACGTCGAGGCAGGCGGCGGCGAAAACTGGCACGCGTTCGTCGCGTGGACACTCGAGCACGGGATGCCGGGCCTCGAGAACCTCGCGCTGATCCCCGGCACGGTCGGCGCCGCGCCGATCCAGAACATCGGCGCGTACGGGCTCGAAATGAAGACGTATTTCGATTCGCTCGTCGCCGTCGAGCTCGCGACCGGGCGCAGCGAACGCTTCGATGCCGCGCGCTGCGCGTTCGGCTATCGCGACAGCTTCTTCAAGCGGGAGGGCCGCGCGCAGTTCGCGATCGTGTCGGTGACGTTCCGGCTGCCGAAGCGCTGGACGCCGCGGCTCGGCTATGCGGACGTCACGCGCGAACTCGACGCGTGCGGCATCGCGCAGGCGGCGGCGACGCCGCGCGACGTGTTCGAGGCCGTGGTCGCGATCCGCCGCGCGAAGCTGCCCGATCCGCTTGCGCTCGGCAACGCGGGCAGCTTCTTCAAGAATCCGGTGATCGATGCCGCGCAGTTCGACGCGCTGCGCGCGCGTGCGCCGGACGTCGTGTCGTATCCGCAGCCGGACGGGCAGGTGAAGCTCGCGGCCGGCTGGCTGATCGACCGCAGCGGATGGAAGGGGCGCGCACTCGGCGCCGCGGCCGTGCACGACCGCCAGGCGCTGGTGCTCGTCAATCGCGGCGGCGCGACGGGCGCGGACGTGATCGCGCTCGCCCGCGCGATCCAGCGCGACGTGTTCGCGAAGTTCGGCGTCGAGCTGGAGCCGGAGCCGGTGTGTCTGTGAGCCGGGCCGTGTCGCCTGCATAACGGCGGCGCGCGCGGATGCCGCTCCGTGCTGCCGTTAATCCGTCCCCAAAAATCGTTGCGTTCGCCGCACACACTTCGTCCTTGACTCTCATTTAACCTTGAAGTTAAATGAGAACATGCGATCCCCATCCGATTCCCTGTCCGCGGTGTTCGCCGCACTGGCCGACCCGACCCGCCGCGCGATCCTGGTGCGGCTGGCCGACGGCGCGGCGCCCGTCAGCGAGCTGGCCCGGCCGTTCGACATCTCCGCGCCGGCGATTTCGAAGCACCTGCGCGTGCTGTCCGACGCCGGACTGATCGAACGGGAAGTCGATGCGCGCTGGCGGATCTGCCGGCTGCGTGCCGACGGGATGCGCGATGCGCACGGCTGGCTCGAAACCTATCGCCAGTTCTGGGAAGACAGTCTCGATCGTCTGAAGGTGTTCGTCGAACAGTCGGGCGCGGAGCGCGACGCCGGCGACGCCTGTCCACCCGCTCCGTCCCCGGAGGAGAAGCCATGAGTCAAGCAGCGACGTTTCATCTGGAAATGGACCGCTTTATCCGCGCGCCGCGCGAACGCGTGTTTGACGCGTTCACCAGCGAGACCGCGCTGGCGGCCTGGCATTGCCCGCGCGGGATGAGTGTGGTCGAAGCGAGCGCCGACGCACGGGTCGGCGGCAAGTACCGGATCGTGATGGGCGGGCGCGACGGCTCGCGGCACATCGCGGGCGGCGAATACCAGAAGGTCGACCGCGTCGATTTCCTGGCCTATACGTGGGCGTGGGAGGCGGGCGCGATGCCGCCCGAGCTCAAGACGCTGATCGAGGTCACGCTCACCGACCAGGACGGCGGCACGCACCTGCACATGCGTCACAGTGGTTTTCCGAGCGAGCAGGAGCGCGATTCGCACCTGGGCGGCTGGCAGTCGGTGTTCAACCGGCTCAGCGACCTGCTGGACCCGGAAGGCAGCGCGGGAACGGTGCGCGTGTTCGGCGATCCGCGCAGCACGTATGTCCGCACGGTGCGGATGGCGCTCGCGGAGAAGGGCGTCGCGTACACGCTCGAATCGCTGCCGCCGCATTCGCCGGAAGTGCTCGCACACAACCCGTTCGGCCGCATTCCGGCATTCAGCGACGGGCCGATCGGGTTCTACGAAACCCGGGCGATCCTCGGCTACCTTGACGAGGCGTTCGACGGCCCGAGCCTGCTGCCGCAATGGGGCGTGACCGCGCACGCGCGCGGCGAGCAGTGGATCAGCCTGATCAATTGCCATGCGTACGACGCGATGGTGCGCCGCTATGTGCTGCAGTACGTGTTCCCGAAGGGCGAGAACGGCCAGCCCGATCACGCGGTGATCGATGGGGCGCTGCCCGACATCGACAAGCATCTGCAGGTGTTCGACGCGGCGTACGGCAATCGCGACTATCTGGTTGGCTCGGCGCTGTCGATGGCGGACCTGTTCCTTGCGCCGATTCTCGCTTATGTCGGCATGTTCCCCGAGGGCGCCGAGCTGTTGAAGAAGTATCGGAACATCGAGCGCGCGCAGGCGGCGATGCGGGCGCGGCCGAGCTTCGCCGCCACGCAGCCGGTGATGGGCTGACGCGAAGCCGCTCGACGCGTGCGTCGAAGCCGGCGGGCAAATGAAAAATGCGTGAAAAAGCGCCGATCGTCGATCGGCGCTCTTCTTCGTCAGTCAGTGCGTGGACGGAGCCCGGGCAGTGCCGATGTCAGTGCTTCAGCCGGCCGAGCAGCAGGAATTCCATCAGCGCCTTCTGCACGTGCAGGCGGTTTTCCGCCTCGTCCCAGACGACGCTCTGCGGGCCGTCGATCACGCCGGCCGTCACTTCCTCGCCGCGGTGTGCGGGCAGGCAGTGCATGAAGAGGGCATCGGGGCTCGCGTGGCCCATCATCTCCTCGTCGACGCACCAGTCCGCGAACGCCTGCATGCGCGCGTCGTTCTCGGCCTCGAAGCCCATGCTCGTCCACACGTCGGTCGTCACGAGATCGGCGCCCTTGCACGCGTCGTTCGGATCGTCGACGACTTCATAGAACGGCGCGCTTTCCGGCGCGACGAGCTTCATGTCGAGCGCATAGCCGGGCGGCGTCGACAGGCGCAGCTTGAAGCCGAGGATCTGCGCGGCCTGGATCCACGTGTACAGCATGTTGTTCGCGTCGCCGACCCATGCGACCGTCTTGCCGCGAATCGGGCCGCGATGCTCGTAGTACGTGAAGATGTCGGCGAGCACCTGGCACGGATGGTATTCGTTGGTCAGGCCGTTGATCACCGGCACGCGGGAGTTTTCCGCGAAGCGCTGGATGATCTCCTGCTCGAACGTGCGGATCATGATGATGTCGACCATCCGCGAGATCACCTGCGCGGAGTCCTCGACCGGCTCGCCGCGGCCGAGCTGCGTGTCGCGGGTGCTCATGAAGACGGCGTGGCCGCCGAGCTGGAAGATCCCGGCCTCGAACGACAGGCGCGTGCGCGTCGAACTCTTCTCGAAGATCATCGCGAGCGTGCGGTCGTGCAGCGGGTGGTAGGTCTCGTAATTCTTGAACTTGCGCTTCAGGATTCCCGTGCGTTCGAGCACGTACTCGTAGTCTTCGAGCGAGAAATCCTTGAACTGCAGGTAGTGACGAATGGTTTTGGCGGTCATGAAACGAAATGCGGCGGGTTCTACCCGGCCGCCGGGGCCGGACGGCGCCACCGTCGGATGTGGATAACTTCAAAGCAGCATAAAGGATTTTCTGTGCTTTGACGAGCCAGGCCAGATAACGGGGATGGATTGCCGCGTGCGCCCGACGGTGGCGGAGCAGGGGGCGCGAGACGACGCGCGATGGCGCGCTGCGGTATAATTCACAAGTTTTCTCCAGCCCGGCAGGCAAGCCTCACTCGCGCGCTGCCGGACACAAGCTGTGCGCTGCACAAAACCGGTGCGGCGTGCCGGGAAGCGTGCCGTCCCCCGCCTGCGGGTGCGCGCGGACGTCACCGGCGTCATGCCTGCTTTGTGTTTGCGTGTCCAGGCGCCGTTGCCTGCGCATCGCCGGGTTGTCACTTGGGTAACCACATGGCTGAAACCCCTCCGACCGAATACTTCATCCAGGGCATCACGAAAGATGGCAAAAAATTTCGCCCGAGCGACTGGTCGGAGCGTCTTGCGGGTGTGATGTCCTGTTTCGGGCCGGGAGCAAGCGGGCCGAACGCCAGGCTCAAGTATTCGCTGTACGTGCGTCCGACGATGCTCGGCGACACCAAATGCGTGATTCTCGATTCCCGTCTGCGCGACGTCGAACCGATGGCGTTCGATTTCGTGATGAACTTCGCGAAGGACAACCACCTCGTCGTCACCGAGGCATGCGAATTGCCCGACTACGCAAACAACAAGAGCTGAGCTGCCGGGCGAGGGCGCCTGCCGCGCCCGTCCGGTTCATGCCGTCACGGCCACGCCGGTGGCGGACGATGCAACGCAAAAAAGCCCGCGAATGCGGGCTTTTTGTCGATCGCAGGAAACAGGAGCGCCCGCGTGAGGCGGGCACACCGGAGTTACGCTGCTGCCTGCAGGCCCTTGACGGCTGCGGCGAGGCGGCTCTTGCTGCGAGCGGCCTTGTTCTTGTGAACGATCTTCTTGTCGGCGATCGTGTCGATCGTCTTGACGGCAGACTTGAACAGCTCTGCAGCCTTTGCCTGGTCGCCGGCGTCGACAGCCTTGCGAACGGCCTTGATCGCGGTACGGAATTTCGAGCGCAGCGCCGAGTTGTGCGAGTTTGCCTTCGCGGCCTGGCGGGCGCGCTTGCGTGCTTGTGCGGAGTTAGCCATGACGGTTCCTTATCCTGTCCTGTTTCCAGAGCTTGGAGCCTGACGGCCAAGCGCTGTTTTTCGATCCGTCCCCTGAGAACGATTGCCCAGGGGCGCAAAAAAAACGTTGGTTTTATCCGAGGCCCGGACACGGAAACGGCAGGTGCCGCGCATGTAACAGGCTCAGAAACGGGCGATTATAGCAACAAAATCAAGCGTGTGGCAAGTTCGGCGTCGGATGCGGGAGCGGGCGGGTGTCTCGGGCGTCCTTTTCCGCGATCGGCCGTGCCGCGCCACGCAACGTCCGTATAATAAGCGCCCCATGAATCTATTCCGAGCCCTGCTGACGGTCAGCGGCTTCACGCTGCTGTCGCGCGTGACCGGACTGGCCCGTGAGACGCTGATCGCCCGTGCGTTCGGCGCCAGTCAATATACTGACGCGTTCTACGTCGCGTTCCGCATACCGAACCTGCTGCGCCGCCTGTCCGCGGAAGGCGCGTTCTCGCAGGCGTTCGTGCCGATCCTTGCCGAGTTCAAGAACCAGCAGGGGCACGACGCGACGAAGGCGCTCGTCGACGCGATGTCGACCGTGCTTGCGTGGGCGCTCGCCGCGCTGTCGGTCGTCGGCATCGTCGGCGCGACGTGGGTCGTGTTCGCGGTCGCGTCCGGCTTGCGCACCGACGGCCAGGCGTTTCCGCTTGCGGTCACGATGACGCGCATCATGTTCCCGTACATCGTGTTCATCTCGCTGACGACGCTCGCGTCCGGCGTGCTGAACACGTACAAGAGCTTTTCGCTGCCCGCATTCGCGCCGGTGCTGCTCAACGTCGCGTTCATCGTCGCGGCCGTGTTCGTCGCGCCGCACCTGAAAGTGCCCGTGTATGCGCTCGCGTGGGCGGTGATCGCGGGCGGGGTGCTGCAGTTCATCGTGCAGATGCCCGGCCTGAAGAAGATCGACATGGTGCCGCTGATCGGCGTCAATCCGGTGCGTGCGCTGCGCCATCCGGGCGTGAAGCGCGTGCTCGCGAAGATGGTGCCCGCGACCTTCGCGGTGTCGGTCGCGCAGCTGTCGCTGATCATCAACACCAACATCGCGTCGCGGCTCGGGCAGGGCGCGGTGTCGTGGATCAACTATGCTGACCGGCTGATGGAGTTCCCGACCGCGCTGCTCGGCGTCGCGCTCGGCACGATCCTGCTGCCGAGCCTGTCGAAGGCGCACGTCGACGCGGATGCGACCGAGTACTCGGCGCTGCTCGACTGGGGGCTGCGCGTCACGTTCCTGCTCGCCGCGCCGAGCGCGCTCGCGCTGTTCTTCTTCGCCGAGCCGCTCACCGCGACGCTGTTCAACTACGGCAAGTTCGATGCGCATACCGTCACGATGGTCGCGCGCGCGCTCGCGACCTACGGGATCGGGCTGGTCGGCATCATCCTGATCAAGATCCTCGCGCCGGGCTTCTATGCGAAGCAGGACATCAAGACGCCGGTGAAGATCGCGATCGGCGTGCTCGTCGTCACCCAGTTGTCGAACTACGTGTTCGTGCCGCTGATCGGCCACGCGGGCCTCACGCTCAGCATCGGCGTCGGCGCGTGCCTGAACTCGCTGCTGCTGTTCATCGGCCTGCGTCGGCGCGGCATCTACCAGCCGTCGGAGGGCTGGCTGCGCTTCTTCACGCAGCTCGTCGGCGCGGCGCTCGTGCTCGCCGGCACGATGCACTGGTTCGCGGTCAACTTCGACTGGACCGGGCTGCGCGTGCAGCCGCTCGCGCGTATCGCGCTGATGGCCGCGTGCCTCGTGCTGTTCGCTGCACTATATTTCGGTATGTTGTCGGTGATGGGCTTCAAATACGCTTACTTCAGAAGGCGCGCCAAGTGATGACCGCAAAGACCCGGGTCCTGGATTACTTCAGTACGCTCGTTGCGGAAGACGACAGCCTGCCGGTCACCGAGGCCGCGCTGTCGCTTGCGCAGGATGCTTACCCGGATCTCGACCTGCAGGGCACGCTCGCCGAGCTCGACATGCTCGCCGCGCGGCTGCGCCGGCGATTCGCCGCCGACGCGGGCCTGAAAGACCGGATCGCTGCGCTGAACGAGTTCTTCTTCCGCGAGCTCGGCTTCGCCTGCAATCACAACGACTACTACGATCCCGACAACAGCCACCTGAACGTCGTGCTGAGGCGGCGGCGCGGGATCCCGATCTCGCTGTCGGTGCTGTATATCGAGCTGGCCGAGCAGATTGGCGTGCCGGCGCGCGGCGTGTCGTTTCCCGGCCATTTCCTGCTGCGCGTCACGCTGTCGGACGGCGACCTGATCATCGATCCGACCAACGGCCATTCGCTGTCCGAAGCCGAGATGGTCGAGATGCTGGAGCCGTACGTCGCGCGTGCGGCCGGCGCGGTGGACAGTGCGTTGCGCGCGCTGCTGCAGCCGGCGACGAGCCGCGAGATCATCGCGCGGATGCTGCGCAACCTGAAGACGATCTATCTGCAGACGGAACGCTGGCAGCGGCTGCTCGCGGTGCAGCAGCGGCTCGTGATCCTGCTGCCGGACCAGCTCGACGAGGTGCGCGACCGCGGCTTCGCGTATGCGCGGCTCGACTACCTGCGGCCGGCGCTCGAGGATCTCGAGCAGTATCTGGGCGAGCGGCCCGACGCGGAAGACGCGACGGTCGTCGAGTCGCAGGTGACCGAATTGCGGCAGCGAATGCAGCGCGGCGACGAAGACGACTGAGCGCGCGTTCCAGCGCTTCCCGTGCCGGATACGCCGGATACGCCGGATACGAAATGCCCGCCCTGCGCAGTGTGCGCGTGGCGGGCATTTTTTCAGCTGCGCGCCGCGTGGGTCATTTCGGCTGCATCCGGATTGCGCCGTCGAGGCGGATCACCTCGCCGTTGAGCATCGGGTTCTCGACGATCTGCCGGACCAGCATCGCGTATTCGGCCGGCTTGCCGAGCCTTGGCGGGAACGGCACCATCGCGCCGAGTGCGTGCTGCACGTCCTTCGGCATGCCGAGCAGCATCGGCGTCTCGAACAGGCCGGGTGCGATCGTCATCACGCGGATGCCGCTGCGCGACAGGTCGCGCGCGATCGGCAGCGTCATGCCGGCGACGCCGGCCTTCGACGCCGCATACGCGGCCTGGCCGATCTGGCCGTCGAACGCCGCGACCGACGCGGTGCTGATCACCACGCCGCGCTCGCCTTCCGCGTTCGGCTCGTTCGCGGCCATCGCGACGGCGGCAATGCGGATCATGTTGAACGTGCCGACGAGATTTACGCTGATCGTCTTCGCGAACACGTCGAGCGGATGCGCGCCGTCCTTGCCGATGGTCTTCGCGGCGGGCGCGATGCCCGCGCAGTTCACGAGGCCGCGCAGCGTGCCGGTGCGCGTCGCCGCGTCGACCGCGGCCTGCGCATCGTCCTCGCGCGCGACGTCGCACCGGACGAACACGCCGCCGAGCTCGCGCGCGAGCGCTTCGCCGGCCTCCTGGTTAAGGTCGGCGAGCACGACCTTGCCGCCTTCCTGCGCGAGCATCCGCGCGGTGCCGGCGCCGAGCCCCGATGCGCCCCCGGTGATCAGAAAGACGTTTCCGCGAATCTCCATGACTGTCTCCTGTCGGCGAAACCAGGCGCCGCGGCACCTGGTCTGGTCCCATGAAAAGCTGCTGGTACGTGCTGGTGTGTAGGGCCGGCGACCTGCGTGCGTGCGGCGGGCAGGGCCGGACGGGTTCGAGCCAGTCGATTGTACGGGGCGCGCTCGTGTGCCGGTACAACGCGAACGCGCGTGCGGATCGGTTGCAGGCGGGCTGCATGCGAAAAAAAACCGCCCGGGACGGGCGGTTTTTTCGAGACCGAATGCGATGCTTACTTCAGCGCATCGAACGCACGGTCGCGGATCTCGTCGACGGCGCCGAGACCGGAGATCTTCCGGTATTGCGGCGCCTTCAGGCCGTTCTCCTCGCCACGCTGCGCCCAGTCGCCGTAGTAGGTGATGAGCGGCTTGGTCTGCGCTTCGTACACTTCGAGACGCTTCTTGACAGTTTCTTCCTTGTCGTCGTCGCGCTGGATCAGCGGTTCGCCCGTGACGTCGTCGATGCCTTCGACCTTCGGCGGGTTGAACTTGACGTGATAGGTGCGGCCCGATGCCGGATGCGTACGGCGGCCGCTCATGCGCTCGATGATTTCCGAGAACGGCACGTCGATTTCGAGCACGTAGTCGATCGCGACGCCGGCATCCTTCATTGCGTCGGCCTGCGCGATCGTGCGCGGGAAACCGTCGAACAGGTAGCCGTTCGCGCAATCCGCTTCCTTCAGGCGTTCCTTGACGAGGCCGATGATCAGCTCGTCCGGGACGAGCTTGCCGGCGTCCATGAAGCCCTTCGCTTCGACGCCGAGCGGCGTGCCGGCCTTCACGGCCGCGCGCAGCATGTCACCCGTCGAGATCTGCGGGATGCCGAATTTTTCCTTGATGAAATTTGCCTGGGTGCCCTTTCCCGCGCCGGGCGCGCCCAACAGGATCAAACGCATGGTGATATCTCCAGTATGTAGATTCGTATGGCGAGGCTCGAAGGCGTCGGCGACGAAGTGCGCAGCAGCTTGCCTGGCACGCGGCGGACCGGTCTGACGCGGCGCGTCGGCTCAGCGACGCGCGGCTGCCGGCAGGGCCGCGGCGGGGTCAAGCGGGCACGCGCGGATCGCGGACGGCTCGCACAATCGCCTGATTATGCCACGGGTTATTTTGATTCCGACCGAAAAAGGGCCTGCACGCGTGCGAGATCGGCCGGCGTGTCGATGCCGGCCTCCGGCGCGCGCCCGGTGATCAGCACGGCAATCCGTTCGCCGTGCCACATCGCGCGCAGCTGTTCGAGCTGCTCGGCCTGCTCGATCGGCGCCTGCGCGAGCGACGGATACGTGCGCAGGAAACGCGCGCGATACGCATAAAGGCCGATGTGCCGATACACGGGAAACGCCGGCGCGGGCATGGCCGACACGTCGGGCCAGTGCGGCTGGTATGCGTCGCGGCTCCACGGAATCGGCGCGCGCGAGAAGTACAGCGCGACGCCCTGCGCGTCGAGCGCGACCTTCACGATATTCGGGTTGAACACGTCGGCCGCCGCGTGGATCGGATGCGCGGCAGTCGCGATCGCGCACGCCGGATGCGCGGCGAGGTGCGACGCTACGTCGCGGACCAGCTCGGGGTCGATCAGCGGCTCGTCGCCCTGCACGTTGACGACGACCGTGTCGTCGCTCCAGCCGAACGCGGCCGCGACTTCGGCGAGCCGGTCGGTGCCGGACGGATGGTCGGCGCGCGTGAGCACCGCGTCGTAGCCGTGGTCGCGCGCGGCGTCGAGCACGCTCTGCGCATCGGATGCGACGAGCACCTGCTGCGCGCCCGCTTCGCGTGCCCGTTCGGCGACGCGCACGACCATCGGCTTGCCGCCGAGATCGGCGAGCGGCTTGTTCGGAAGCCGGGTCGACGCGAGCCGGGCGGGAATGACGGCGATGAAGGGCTGCGGGTGAGTCATCGGACAGGCGAAGCGTATGAGGAAGCGGCGCACGCGCGTGCGTG
>NZ_JAAGPL010000073.1:0-39940 GCF_017104785.1 Burkholderia sp. Ac-20353
GCGGCTGGCGCACGCCCTCCGCGGGCTTACGTCCGCCGTGTGCCGCGCCTTCCTGGCGCGGCGCACGCGCCGGTGGCGCGTGCGCGGCGTCGGCGGGCGTCTCGGCGCCGGCCTCGGCACCCTCTGCGCCCTGCGGCGCACCCTCGGCGCCCTTCGTCGTCGCCGCTGCGCGACGGCGCGCGATCAGGCTGCGCGGACCGCGCCGCAGGCCGCGACGGGGGCGCTCGTCACCGCCCTCGACCGGGGCGCCCTGTTCGGGCGCATCGTCGGCACGCGCTGCCTGCACGGCAGGCGCGGACGATTCAATATCGTGGATATCAGTCAAAACAACCTCAAAATGTCAGGTCTCGCGCCCTGCGCGGGCGCGGCATGGAATCGGCCGCGTTCAGGCGCGACGCTGTTCGGGTTCTGCTTCGTCGTCCGGCAGCGCGTCCGCGCCGACGGGGGCGCTGGCGCTGCGTACGGCATCCGCGAGACTGTCGGACGTGTCGTCCAGCATCTCTTCGTCCGCAGGACGGGAATGCGCCGTGCCGGCGTGAACGATCACGCCAGGCCTGTCGTCGGCCGCTTCCGTTCCGTCGCCGGCCGCCGCTTCGGCGTCCGGCTTGCGATCTTCCTCGTACAACTCCGCGTGCAGCGGCACGGGCTGCACGCCCACCGGCGCTGCTTCGGCGCCGGCCTGTTCCGTTTGTGCGCCACCCGCCTCGAGCGTAGCGCGGTTCGGCAATTCCTGCGCCGACGCGTCGTCACCGCCGACGCCCGACTGCGAGTCCGCCGGCGCCGGCAAGCCGGGCGCATCCTGCGGCGACACCGCATCGCTGTCGGCCGACGCATCGTCGGCGGCCGGCACGCTGTCGTCGAAGTCGATCGCGTGCTGCGCGAGCAGCGCGGCCTCGATGTTCGCCGCCGGCTCCTCGAGCGCAGGCAGCTCGTCGAGCGCCTTCAGGCCGAGATCGTCGAGGAACTGCTTGGTCGTCGCGTACAGCGCCGGACGCCCCGGCACGTCGCGATGCCCGATCACCTCGATCCAGCCGCGATCCTCGAGCTGCTTGACCACCTGCGTGTTGACCGTGACGCCGCGAATTTCCTCGATGTCGCCCCGCGTGACCGGCTGCCGGTACGCGATGATCGCCAGCGTCTCGAGCACCGCGCGCGAATATTTCGGCGGCTTCTCGGGATGCAGGCGATCGAGAAAGCTGCGCATCGCCGGCTTGCTCTGAAAGCGCCATCCGCTCGCCAGCGCAACCAGTTCGACGCCGCGGCCGGACCAGTCCTGTTTCAGATCTTCGAGCAACGTGCGGACCGTGTCAGCCGACACGCTGTCGGCAAATAGCTTGCGCAAATCGCCGAGCTTCAGCGGCTCCTGCGCGCAGATCAAAGCAGTCTCGAGGACGATCTTCGCCTCTTGGGTATTCATGCAGCTAGGCCAGACCCTGTGGTCAAACGAACCGGATCAACAAACAGACGAAAGGAACGGAAGACGCGCTCGCCCGATTCTGATCGGTCATATTGATGGGAGCACGAACCGGGGGCGGCGAAACCACTTCAAGCCAGGCCCAGACCGGACGGAACAGCGCGATTCAACGACGGAACCGCGTGACTGAGCGCCATCTTACGCAAAATTGCCGAGTGCGTAAAGATGAGCCGCCGATGAGCCACCGTCGCGCGCCTGCCGTCACTCGAGATCCTCGGCCCGCGCGGGCATCTGCCGTACGAGCCCCCAGATTGCCTGCGCGGCCGGCGACAGCGAACGGTCGCGGCGACGCACCAGCTCGACGGTGCGCTCGGCGCGCGGCGTGAGCGGACGCGCGACGAGCGTCGAACCGGCCGGCAACGGCAGCGACAGCCACGGCTGCACGCTCACACCGACGCCCGCCTCGACGAGCCCGAACACCGTCGCCGAATGGCCGAGCTCCTGCACCACCGTCGCATTCACCCGATGTGCGGCCAGCGCCGCATCGATCAGCGGCCGGCTGCCCGACGCGTGGTCGAGCAGCACGAGCCGCTCGCCGTTCAGCGCCGTCCACGGCACTTGCGCGCGCGACGCGAGCGGATGGTCGGCGCGCGCGACGAGACAGAACGAATCGGTCATCAACGGCTCGTTCACGAGGTCGGCGGCACTGAGCGGCCCGATCACGACGCCGAAATCGACCTCGCTCGACTTCACCTTGCGCAGCACGTCGCTCTGCACGTCGTCGCGCAGGCCGAGCGTGACGAACGGAAACTGCCGCTCGCAAGCCGCCACGACGCGCGGCATCAGCCGGCACGCTATCGTCGGGCTCGCCGCCACGATCACGCGCCCGCGGCGCTGTTCGCCGATTTCGCGAATTTCGCGCAGCGTGTCGTCGAGGTCGTCGATCAGCCGCGACACGCTCGCGATCAGGTTCGCGCCCGCGTCGGTCAGCTGCACGTCGCGCGTCGTCCGGTCGATCAGCTTCAGCCCGAGCTCCGCCTCGAGTTCGCGCACGCAGCGGCTCACCGCGGACTGCGTGAGTCCGATCTCGTCGCCCGCGCGGCTGAAGCTCCTGAGCCGCGCGACCTCGATGAACACGCGAAGCTGGCGCAGCGTCACGTTCATGTCCCCACCTCATCAATCTCTGGCATCGATGCGCGATTCTAGTGCGCCATTGCGTGAATCCGGCACCGGATTCACATGTTTCGCTGCGGTGCAATATGCGCGCAAACGCACGCGGCACGGGCGAATTGCACAAGATTGGTGATTGTCCTGATTTGCTGTCGGGTCTTTTTGGCGTCTTATACGCCCCTAGCTGACGTAGCCGTCGGCTCGCTGCCAAGCGGCTCCCGAGGAGTTCCCCTCCTACGTGGCACGCTTCGTGCATTACCAGTCGCACAGGGCGCAGGTTTCGTCTGACGGATCGCAGAAATCCGTTACGGCCAAACCGGAGGCCCCCACCCGGCACTCGATGGCCGAGTGCTTGAAGAGTGCGCGGCGCAGGGCAGCGCACCGGAGTTAGCTTCGCTGAGGTGAGGACATGATGCTGTTCGACGATTTGAGAGATAACGAATGGGCGCTGGTGGAAGGTCTGTTTTGTTCGGAGCCCGCACGAAGTGAGCGTCGCGGCCGTCCACGCGTGGAAGCCCGTTCGGTGGTGAACGCGGTGCTGTGGGTGCTGTCGACCGGCGAAGGCTGGTCCAAGCTGCCTGGCCGCTATCCGTCGCCGCCAACCTGCCGCCGCCGCTTCGACGAATGGCAAGCCGATGGCACGCTCGCCGAAATCGTCAAGCGACTCGGCACGAGCGGCCGTCAGATCTCGCTGCGCGGCCGCATCGGCGCGAGCGCGGCCAAGCCGCCTGCACCGCCGAGCCGCGACCGGCTGCGCGGTGCGTTCTGGACCAACCCGGAATCCTGGCGCGCACCGGTCAAGATGGCCTGAACCGGATACTGCATCGGGCGGCTTCGGCCGCCCGGTTTCTTTCCGGGCAACGGCTTCGCGGCGTCGACCGAGAGACCGGCGCTGTTGGCCCGCGCGATTGACCCGCAGTTGACCGACTGTCGCTGTTTTGTCGCGATACATCTATTTACCAATATTTACAGCAAGCCTGCACTCCCGCGCTTACCTTAGCGTCATATCAACAGGTCGCATCGACGGCTTGAGGGAGCCCGCCATGAAAACAATGTCACTGCTCGCTGCATGCGGCATTGTTGTTTCACTGGCACTTGCGTCGCCCGCGCACGCCGACGACCGCAACAAGCAACCGCACCGGCAGCAGGAACACAAAGGCAACCTGCACACGCCTCCCGGGGCGGACCAGTCCGGCCGACAGACGGTTCCTCGCGGTGACTTGCGCGGCGACATCGCGAGCAACGCACGCGCGCGCATCGGCCTGCCGCAGCAAGACGCACCCCGGCATCCGTAACCGGGCGCCGACACGCCGATCAAAGAAAATTTCCGCATTCGGGAACTGACCGACGCGGCGATGGGTCAACATCGTTGCCATGAGCACAGCGTGGCAGCAGCGAAAAGTATCCGGTACGCCCGTATCCTCGTGATACGGGCTTTTTTTTGTCGCGCCGCCGGCCGGCGCGACACGGGCTAGAGGCGGCGCTAGAGGCGGCTTTCGAGAATCGCGACGGCGCTCGCTTCGCTGAGCACGTAATCGTCCATTCGGCGATCAGTCCAGGAAATCGATTTCTCGTCGCGCTCGAGGCGCGCGAATTCGGCGCGGCCGCTGTCGGTCAGCACGGCGATGTCGACAGGCGCATGAAAACCCGGCGCGGGCGCAACGGTCTTCTGCCTGACCGTGTCCATCAGCCCGAGCGACCGGAGATACTCGAATACGCCCGGGCGACGCGCCCACGGTACCTGGCGATACTGCACTCGCCTCAGCGCGTCGAGCACCGCTTCGTTGGAATACGTGGCCATCTCGATTCTTTCTTAAAGTGCAGCGACAATGCCAAGCGGCGCGCCGGGCAGAGTCTCCGCCCACCGGCGCCACCACCGATTCTGGAGGCCGGACACTCGGCGTCGAGTCGGGGCCGGATCATCAGCCCTCCATAAAAAGACACCATACCCCAATCAAATTGATTCTGTTCTATTCATTTGCACTTCTCTTCATTGCATTCGTGTTCTTACGCAAGCTGCGGCGCACGATTGCAATTGTCACTTTCGCCGTGTTCTGGCTGCTCGCGACCGGCTGGCTCGCGGCGCCGCTCATTGCCTGGACGCAGGCGGGCGTGACCCCGGTCGAGCATCCGGCCATGCGCGGACACACCGCGCTGATCCTGCTCGGCGCAGGCACCAAACACATCGACGGGCGACTCGTGCCGCCTGCGGACGGCTACGCCCGCATCCGCAAGGTCGCCGAGCTGTACCGCGCCTGCCGGCGGCAAGCCGACCGCTGCACGGTCATCGTATCCGGCGGCGACCCGCAGCGACACGGCGCAACCGAAGCCGCAACCTACGCGCCGTATCTCGTCGCCGGAGGCGTCGCCCCGGAAGATCTGACCCTCGAGGCAAACAGCCGCACGACATACGAAAACGCGAAGTTCACGGCACCTATACTACGCTCACGACATGACGACGAGCGGATCCTCGTCACATCGTCGTACCAGATGCGGCGCGCGCTGCTCGATTTCCGCCGCTTCGACATCGAACCGCAACCGGTCTTTGCGAACCGCCGCGACGCGACGACGGGATGGCTGCCGCGCTGGCAAAACCTGGCCAATGCCGAGCAAGCGGCGCACGAACTGGTCGGCATCGCACAATTTCACGTGTATCGCTGGCTCGGGTGGTTCTGAGCATGCCCGATGACAGGGAGCCTGGCGCAACGCGATGGCACGCGCGTGACTGCCCGCGGCAAGTGTTGCGCGACTTCAACGCAAGGTTGTGCCGAGATGCGTTCCAATGCACACTGATCCGTCACTTTTGTTAAACTCGGCACGCACTCGATTGCAGTCGCCAGACAGAACGGCAACACTCGGGTTCATCACCACTTAGCGGAGGTAAGCAATGAAAAAGACGTCCCTGGCTATCCTGGTTGCGATGTCGGCGCTGACTGGCGCAGCGTATGCGCAAGAGAGCACGGAAATCAAGACCATCACCGATCCGGCCAAGATCTCCGAGATCGAGCAACGCGCTCAGGCCCTGCAGCAGCAGCAAGCTCAGCAGGCAGCCGAGCCGGCGATGCAGGAAGAACAACACCACGCGAAGAAGGCAGCACATCACAAGGCTGCGAAGAAGGCCGCCAAGAAGGCCGCTCCGGCCGAAGCCGCCAGCCAGTAAGCTTCAACGGCACCGCATTGAGAAAAGCCGAATCCGGGCAACCGGGTTCGGCTTTTTTGGTTGCGGCTCCGGTACGCTGTGCTAAAGTCGCGCACCGAACATTTCCACCCCGTACGCACCCCGGTGCGGAGGACAGCATGAGCAACATTCAACTCGACATCGAGTGGACCGAGGCCGCCACTCGCCAGATCAAGCAACTGATGCCGCGCGGCTCGGAAGATGCGTTTCTCGCACTGCCGCCGATCGAATGCCTGCCGATGGAAGGCGACGTGCTCTTTCTCGGCCCGCAAGGCAAGCAGCAGCCGTTCATCGTCGCCGAACGTCAATACCATCACGACGGCGACGCGGACTGGACGATCATCCTGATCCTCGACGTCCCCAACGCGTCGCACTGACGCACCGAGCGGCAGTCGGGCGCCACGCGCGCGACTGCCCTACCCTCGGACGATCCTCGCCAGCTCGCGGATCTCCGAATGCGCGATCCGGTCCGCCGCTGCATCGCGACAAGCGAGGATGTGCGCGGAACGCGCGTGCACGGCCAGCGCCACCTCGCCCTCCCACGACTGCAATTTCCGCCACTCCCGCCCGTCGGATCAAAGAATTCGAGCTGACGCGATTCCATCGGCTGCCGCACCGGCACACGCGATAAAGACAGGCCACCAAAAAAATTGCCCGCGCTTCGCGAGAAGCGCGGGCGAAACCGTCGCCCTACGAGGATAGGCGACGGGGCCATCGAGATCCGCGCCCATGCGCGGATCGTCATCGGTTGCGCCGACGCTTGCTGCGCCGGCATTTGACGACGCCGATACCTTTTGTCTTTGTCACGCGTTCGCGACGCATGCCCGGTACCTGGCGCCATCCTCCCTGTCCTAACGATTCCGCTATTAAGAGCAGATTCCGTGCCAACGCATAACAAGCCAACACACCATTGATTTATAAGGACAATTATTCAAGAAGCGCAACGGCGCACCTGTTCTGTCGCCCGTAACACCCGGATGTTACGTAACGTCACGCCGAGGGTCTGATCGCGGGGAACGCGCGGAGGGAAGCACGAAGTGCGCGCGTAAGAATAAAAAAAAGCCCGCCAGAAAGGCGGGCTTCATGATGCGCGAACGGATGTAGCGATCAGCGCAGTTGATTCACGAGCAGCCCCATGATCTGACGCGCGGGCACCGACGTATCGATCGCCCCCGATTCGTCAACGACCGCGACACGGGTCTGGTCAGACGTGAGTGCCTTCACGTTCACGCGATACTGCTTCGCCTGTTTTTCCTTCTTGCCGTGGAACAACTGGCTCCAGAACCCCTGTTCGGCGGCGGTCAAATCCTTCGGATCGACGTAGCGCACGAAATACAGCCCCTTCGTGCGATCGCGATCGTCGACGGTGAAGTTCGCACGATCGAGCGCGAGACCGACGTGCAGCCACGAGCGGTCGTACGGTTCGCCGAGCGTCACTTCCGACGGAACGGCACCCGTCACGTCGGACGCATCGTTAGCGCCTTGCGACGACGCGCTCGCAACGTTCTGCGCCGCAACCGCGGCCGCCGCCTTCGACGACGCGGCGTCGCTCTTCTTGTCCTTCGCCGGCTCGGTTTCGCGGATGTTCGCGATCGGCGGCTCGCCGTTCTTCGCACGCAGGTCGTTCTGCGCGAGAACGGCCATCAGCCGCTTCAGGTACTCGGTTTCGAGCGCCGGATCGTTCGGCTTCGGCTCCCACTTGCTCGAATCGTTGCTCTGGCCGGTCAGCGCCTCGCGCATGCCCTTCTGGCTGATGAACACATAGGTGCCGCCGTTCGGCGCCGCATCGAGACGCGTACGGTACTTGTTGCGTTCCGCGGTCACGTACGAATTGCCCATCGCCTTCGAAATCACGCTGCGGATCAGGCCATCGTTGATCTGCGGATGGGTTTCGTTCCAGTCGGTCTCCATCACGCCCTTGTCGCGCTGGTCGACGACGAGCAGGAAGCCCTGCTCCTGCCAGAAGCGGCGGATCTGCGGCCAGATGTCGGCCGGCTTCTTGCCGTCGACGACAAGCCAGCTCTCGCTGCCATCACGCTGGATATGCATGCCGGTCACGGCCGGCACGACGGAATCGACGGGCGGCGCCGCCTGCTGGACCTGCTGCAGCGTCGACAGGGAGGTCGCGCCGCCCTGGGGAGGAAGCGAGCGCTGATCGGCCGTCTCGTCGAGCATGTTGGGCGGCACTGCGAGCGAAACCTCCTTCGATTTCGAGTCGCTCTTGTAGTCCACTTTCGTGGGCGACGACGTACCGCAACCGGCAACGAGCGCGCCGGTGGCGAGCACTGCAGCAAACCGCATGGTAAGACGAAGATCAGTCATGTTCGGGGAATCCTCTTCCGCTAAATCACGGCGCTTTCCGTGGATCAACCGTGCATTTTACCGGTGCAGCGGCACGCTGTGCAAAAACCGGGCAAGTGAATTGCAGTGCTCGTCCAGGGCCGCGCCGCCGACACAAACGATGCTCCCGAGTGGGCGGACACGGAAACATTCACAAAATGCATGCGACCCGTTCTAAATTGGAAAAGTGTCTGATATACTCTCATGCTTTCGGGGCGTAGCGCAGCCTGGTAGCGTACCTGCATGGGGTGCAGGTGGTCGGAGGTTCAAATCCTCTCGCCCCGACCAGACAAGAACCCGCACAGCGTAAGGCTGTGCGGGTTTTTCGTTTCTGCGGCAAGTTTCTGTGACGAACCTCGCCGCCCTTCCTCCCGGCATCCGCAGGCAAACGACCGTTTGATCCTGCCCGCACATCGCCTCGTCTCCTTTGTCGCACCGCCCGTCCGCACGGTCCCCCTCCGCTCCCGCTGTTTGGTGACGCGGCTCTAACGCGCTATGCCACACTGCATCGCAACGACGCACGATGCTGCCGCGCGTATTGAAACATATGGCACATATGACACGCATGGTGCGGACGCTCACGACAAGACACGGAGACAGACGATGCGGAATGCGGTCCGGCGCGGCCATCGCTCGCCTTTGGCAACACCTGAATCGACTTCCGGCCCGCGACGCGCGGCCCATGCTGCATCGCGGCGCACGCTGCACGCATTCAGCTGCGGCGCGCTCGCGATTGCACTGCTCGGCGCGGGCTGCGCGGAACCCGCCGCGCAGCGCGACGGCAGCGCACCGGCCGCGTCGACGACACTCGAACGCGCGAAGGCCGAGCGTCTCGCCCGCGAACAGCAGATCGCGCGCACCGTGCCGTCGCTTGCGTCGATCCGCATCACGCAGCCCCGCCCGTTCACGCTGCGCGACTCCGGCCAGAACGGCGCGATGACCTTCCTGCGCGACGTCGATTTCCGCATCGTCAACAATCTCGGTTTCTACATTCACCAGCTGTCGGCGACGCTCATGCCGACCCAGGCCGGTGCACCGATCGTGTTCGACGATCCGACGAGCTTCGAGATCGACGTGCATCGGGGTGCGGTCACGCTCGACGGCGCGAAGCTGACGGCACTCTTCAATACCTATATCTTCGGTTATCGCAACGCGCCGCTGCGCAAGCTCGTCGTGTCGACCGGCGACGGCGTGATCCATCTGCAGGGCGAGATGCTACGCGACGGCTGGGTGCCGTTCTCGCTCACCGGCACGCTCGCGATCCGCGACGGCAGTCAGCTCGTGTTCCATCCGAGCGGCGTGCGCGTGTCGGGTCTCGACGCACAACCGGTGATGCGTGCCGCCAACGTGAAGATGGCCGACCTGCTCAAGGTCGACACGCCGATCGCACGCCTTTCCGGCGACGATCTCGTGATGTCGGTCGACAGGCTGATGCCGCCGCCGCGCCTGAAGCTCACGATCACGGCGCTGCGCGTGACGCCTGCGGGGCTCGACCTGACGCTCGACGACGGCACCCGCGCCGGCTTCGCGATGCCCGCGAACGCACCGCAGCAGGCGATGTATATCCGCGGCGGCGACGTGAAATTCATGCGCTCGATGCCGATGAATGCCGACATCCTGATCAGCGCGGCCGACACGCCGAAGGCCGGACAGAATTTCGTGTTCGACCTGTACCACTACCGCGACCAGGTGTCGGCCGGCTATTTCAATTTCGACGAGCGCGGCGCGATGGCGATCCGGATGCCGTCGTACGCGGGCGCCGCAAGCGGCACGCCGCTCGGCAACCCGTCAGCACGCCTGAACGACAGTTACCTCGCCGCGCAGCAAAGCACGCTGCGCGACATCCGCCAGCACTGGGAAGCGTCTGCGCTCGTGAACGATGCCGCGCGGCCCGGCATCCGGAAAGTGGCGATGCGCCGCACGGCGAACGTGCCGTTCAACGAGCGGCACGTGTCGAACCGACATCCGACGATCCACCTGCGCAACGTCGATTTCAACCTGTCCGGCGACATCGGCTTCCATGTCGAGGATCTCGACGTGCAGCTCGTCGCGAAACGACCCGGCGAGCCTGTCGATCTCGACGACCCGAACCAGTACGACATCCGCATCCTCGGCGGCACGGTCGTCGAGTCGTGGAAGGCCATGTCGGCGCTGTTCAACCACTACCTGCTCGACTACTCGCCGCGCTCGCTGAACGACCTGCAACTGAGCGCAGACGGCCAGAACCTGCGCGTGCAGGGCGGGATCAAGCTGTGGAACCACGTGCCGGGGGTCTGGCTGCCGACCGACATGAAGGGCTCGCTGTCGGTGCTCGACGACCGCCACATCGCGTTCGCACCGACACAAGTGTCGGTACTCGGCATCCCGCAGGCCAAACTGCTGCGCTCGCTCGGCATCGAGCTTGCGTCGCTGACGCCGCTGCAACGTCGCGGCGCCGAACTGCGCGGCGACACGCTCGTGCTCGACCAGTACACGGTGTTCCCGCCGCCCGTGCTGAATGGCAGGCTCGCGCAGGCTACGGTCCAGCCCGACGGACTGCGCCTCACGTTCAGGCGCGTGCCGGATGCACCCGCGCCGACGCGCCCGCAGATTCCGGCGCACAGCTACATGTGGATGGAAGGCGGCGACATGAAGATGTTCAACGTGCTCGAACTGAACGTGCGCGCGCTGATCCAGAATTCGGCCGAAGCCGGCCCGATGCGGTTCGACCTGTACGGCTACCGCAGCCAGGTCGCGCAGGGCTCGGTACGGATGCTGCCGGACGGCACGCTGGTCGTCGACATGGGGCAGCCGAATCCGCTGGCCGCGCGCTGAGCCGGCGGACCCGCGCGGCGTCCGGCAGACGTGAAAAAGCCCGGGGCGATGACGACGCCAGCCGGGCTTTTTCTGTCTTCGCGCAATCTGCGCTCAGTCGTGCTTCAATCCGTCGATCACATCGAGCAGCGCCTGCCGCAGCGCGGCAACGTCGACGGTCGCGCCTACCGGACGGGACGGAGCCCGCGTCTGCTCGGCGGCGCCGGCGCTCTCGGCTGCCGGCTCGGCGTCATGCGCACCGCCCGGCGATTCGAGCCGGTTGCGGGCGCCGTTGATCGTAAAGCCCTGTTCGTACAGGAGTTCGCGGATCCGCCTGATCAGCAGCACCTCGTGATGCTGGTAATACCGGCGGTTTCCTCGCCGCTTCACCGGCCGTAACTGCGTGAATTCCTGCTCCCAGTAGCGCAGCACATGCGGTTTCACGCCACACAGATCGCTGACTTCGCCGATCGTGAAATAGCGCTTCGCGGGAATCGGAGGCAAGACGACTTTCTCAACCGTCGTGGTCATCGTCAGTCAACCATCGGTGTAGGTGCGCGGCGGCCGCGCGGGGGCGTCAGCGCGCGGGGCTTGGCTCCGCGCCGTTTTCGACCAGCGCCTTCAGCTTCTGGCTCGCGTGGAAGGTTACCACTCGACGCGCGGCAATCGGAATCGCCTCGCCCGTCTTCGGATTACGGCCCGGGCGCTGCGGCTTGTCGCGCAGCTGGAAATTGCCGAACCCCGACAGCTTGACGCTTTCGCCGTTCTCGAGCGCGTCGCGGATCACTTCGAAAAATGCCTCGACCATGTCCTTCGCTTCACGCTTGTTCAGCCCGACGCTGTCGAACAGCAGCTCCGCCAGTTCCGCCTTCGTCAGCGTCGGCGTCTCGGCGGACGCCGGCGCCGAAGCGTCGCGGTTCATGGCGCTACGCTGCGCCGTCAGGAGGGCTTCGAATTCACTCGAGGTCATGTCGTTCATATCTGCCATACAGCGCGTTAAACCAAAACTCACGATGAGGAACCGGCCGCCCGGGCGGTGTCGCGCCCGGGCGCTGCCGGCTCCTTAGCCGCGCAGGCGTGCGCCGACGCGCGCCATCCGCTCGACAAGCGTCTGGATCGCCAGATCGACGACCTCGTCCTGGAGCGTGCCAGCCGTGTCCTGCAGCGTCACGCGGAACGCAAGGCTCTTCTCGTGCGCGGCAAGGCCACCGGAAGTATTTGATTTTGCACGAAATTCGTCGAAGAGTACAACCTTCTGAACGAATCGGCACGCGTCGTCGGCCAGCGCCTTCTTCATCTCGTCGAAGAGCGCCTGGACTTCGACCGCCTGGTCGACCACGACCGCGATATCGCGGCGCACCGGCGGGAACTTCGACACCTCGGTCGGTGCCGGCAGCGCGCGCGCGACGAGCGCGTCGGTGTCGATCTCGAACATCACCGGCGCATGCGGCAGCTCGTACTTCTGCATCAGGCGCGGGTGCAGCTCGCCGATCCAGCCGACTGCGCGGCCGTCGACTTCGATGCACGCGCAGCGGCCCGGGTGCAGTGCCGGATGCTCGGCCTTCACGAAGCGCGCCGACGTCGGCGCGAGCAGCGCCTCGATATCGCCCTTCACGTCGAAGAAGTCGACTACACGGGTCGGTACGCCCCACTGCTCGTCGACCGCCGGACCATAGGCCAGCGCGCCGACGCGCTTCGGCTGCGCATAACCTTCGACCGCCAGCTCGCCGGCCTTGACCGACGGATCGGCCAGGAACACGCGGCCCGCCTCGAATACGCGCACGCGATCCGCACGGCGGTTCAGGTTGTGGCGCAGCACGGCGATCAGGCTGCCGAACAGCGTCGTGCGCATCACCGACAGCTGGCTCGCGATCGGATTGAGCAGACGAATCGGGTTGTCGTTGCCCGCGAAATCGCGCTCCCACTCCGCGTCGACGAAGCTGAAGTTGACGGTTTCCGCATAGTCGCGCGCGGCGAGCGCGTGACGGATGTCGTGGATCGAGCGCTGCGTCTCGTTCGTCGCGCGCATCTCGCTCGTCGCGACCGGCGGACGCGCCGGAATCTTCTCGAAGCCGTAGATGCGCGCCACTTCCTCGATCAGGTCTTCCTCGATCTCGATGTCGAAGCGGTGCGACGGCGGCGTGATCGAGAACACGTCGTCATTGCGCTCGAACGACAGGCCGAGACGCGTGAAGATGCTCGCAATTTCATCGCCGTCGATCTTCACGCCGATGATGCGGTTCGCGCGCGACACGCGCATCGTCACCGGCGCGCGCTGCGGCAGATTGACGGCCTGGTCGTCGACCGGGCCTGCCTTGCCGCCGCAGATGTCGAGGATCAGCTGCGTGATGCGCTCGACATGCTCGACGGTCGTTGCGTAATCGACACCGCGCTCGAAACGGTGCGCGGCATCGGTCGAGAAGTTGTACTTGCGCGCGCGGCCGCGGATGCTGTCCGGCCACCAGAACGCCGCTTCGAGGTAGATATTGGTCGTGTCGAGCGTGACGGCCGTGCTGTCACCGCCCATGATGCCCGCGAGACTCTCGACCTGGCGGTCGTCCGAGATCACGCCGACCGTCTCGTCGAGTTCGATCGTGTTGCCGTTCAGCAGCTTCAGCGATTCCCCGCGCTTGCCCCAGCGCACGTCGATGCCGCCGTGGATCTTGTCCAGGTCGAACACGTGCGACGGGCGGCCAAGCTCGAACATCACGTAGTTCGAGATATCGACGAGTGCCGACACGCTGCGCTGGCCCGCGCGCTCGAGGCGCTCGACCATCCATTGCGGCGTCTTTGCGCGTGCGTTCACGCCACGGATCACGCGGCCCGAGAAGCGGCCGCACAGGTCCGGTGCGGCGATCCGGACCGGCAGCGTCTCGTCGAGCTCGACGTGCACCGGGCGGATGTCGACCGGCGTGAGCGGCGCGCCGGTGATCGCGGACGTCTCGCGCGCGATGCCGAACACCGACAGGCAGTCGGCCTTGTTCGGCGTCAGCTTGATTTCGAAGATCGTGTCGTCGAGGTTCAGCGTGTCGCGGATGTCCTGGCCGACCGGCGTGTCTTCCGGCAGGATCAGCAGGCCGCTGTGATCTTCGGACAGCTTCAGCTCGCGCGCCGAGCACAGCATCCCCTGGCTCTCGACGCCGCGCAGCTTCGACAGCTTGATCGCGAACGGCTTGCCGCCTTCTTCCGCGGGCGGCAGTTCCGCGCCGACCAGCGCGACCGGCACCTTGATGCCCGGCACCACGTTCGGTGCGCCGCACACGATGTTCAGCGTCGCGCCCGTGCCGGCGTCGACCTGGCAGACATTGAGCTTGTCCGCATCCGGATGCTTGACGACTTCGAGCACCCGCCCGACGACGATCTTCGACGTCGGCGGCGCAGCCTTGGTCAGCGACTCGACTTCGAGCCCCGCCATCGTCAGCGCGTGCGACAGCTCGTCGGTCGTCAGTTGCGGATCGACAAAGGTTCTCAACCAGGATTCAGGGAATTGCATGGATGTCTACGTTCGAAACAGGTTGGATCGACGCCCGGCTCGCTACGAAGCGCGCACGGGCACAAGTCGGCGCAGCGAGCGCGTTACGCGAACTGGCGCAGGAAACGCAGGTCGTTCTCGAAGAACAGACGCAGGTCCTGGACGCCGTAGCGCAGCATCGTCAGACGCTCGAGGCCGCTACCGAACGCAAAGCCGATGTAGCGCTCCGGATCGAGGCCCATGTTGCGGATCACGGTCGGATGCACCTGCCCCGAGCCGGAAATCTCGAGCCACTTGCCGGCATTCTTGCCGTGCTCGAACATCATGTCGATCTCGGCCGACGGCTCCGTGAACGGGAAATACGACGGACGGAAGCGCACGAGAATGTCGTCGCGCTCGAAGAATTTCTTCAGGAAGTCGGTGTAGACGCCCTTCAGGTCGGCGAAGCTGATGTTCTCGTCGATCCACAGCCCTTCGACTTGATTGAACATCGGCGAGTGGGTCGCATCGCTATCGACGCGATACGTGCGGCCCGGCGCGATCACCTTGATCGGCGGGCGGTTCATGCGCGCATAGCGCACCTGCATCGGGCTCGTGTGCGTGCGCAGCAGCAGCTGGCGGCCGTCGGCATCCTTGCCTTCGACGTAGAACGTGTCCTGCATCGAACGCGCCGGATGGTTCTCCGGGCTGTTCAGCGACGTGAAGTTGTACCAGTCGGTCTCGATCTCGGGACCGTCGGCCACGTCGAAGCCGATCGTACGGAAAATCTGTTCGACACGCTCCCACGTGCGCATCACCGGGTGCAGGCTGCCCGCGCCGGCGCCGCGGCCCGGCAGCGTGACGTCGATTGCCTCGGCGGCGAGGCGCTGGTTCAGCAGCGCGTCCGCCAGCGCCTGACGGCGCGCGGTCAGCGCGGCTTCGACCTGCTGCTTCACGACATTGATGCGTGCGCCTTCGGTCTTGCGTGCTTCGGGATCGAGCTTACCGAGGCCCTTCAGCAACTCGGTCAGCGCACCCGACTTGCCGAGGAAGCGGGCTTTCTCGTTTTCGAGCGTGGTGATGTCGGCAGCCTGTTCGAAGGACTGCTGCGCGTCGGCGACAATCTGGTCCAGATCCATAGATCCCATCATTTCCAACGTCATTCGGTCTTGGCGAGCGAAATCGCCCACCAAACAAAAAAGGGGCTCGGAAGAGCCCCGTTTTCGCTGCAGCGGCCGAGACTACCGGAACATCGCTGCAACTCACCACGCAGTGCTAATTTCGCAATTAGGCTGCAACGGCGGCTTTCACCTGCTTGACGATCGCAGCAAAAGCAGCCTTGTCGAACACCGCCATGTCGGCCAGCACCTTACGGTCGAGTTCGATCGACGCCTTCTTCAGGCCGTTGATGAACACGCTGTAGGTCATGTCGTGCTGGCGAACTGCCGCGTTGATACGCGTGATCCACAGTGCGCGGAACACACGCTTCTTGTTGCGGCGATCGCGGTACGCGTACTGGCCAGCGCGCATCACCGCCTGCTTGGCGATGCGGTAGACGTTATTGCGGCGGCCGCGATAACCCTTGGCCAGGTTGATGATCTTCTTGTGGCGGGCCCGTGCGGTTACCCCACGTTTGACTCGAGGCATGTTTCTCTCCTTGGAGTATCAGTTGAGGGGTTACGCGAACGGCAGCATCGCGCGGACGGAGTTCAGATCGGAATCATGAACTGCCGTTGCGCCGCGCAGGTGACGCTTGTTCTTCGTGGTTTTCTTGGTCAGGATGTGGCGCTTGAAGGCTTGACCGCGCTTGACGGTACCGCCCGGACGCACCACGAAGCGCTTTGCAGCGCTCTTCTTGGTCTTCATCTTAGGCATGACGAACAACTCCAGTTTATTAGATGGCGATGGGTGTGCGGTTGGCTTGCGCCCTTGATCCGCCCTTCGAAACCCAGTCCACTTGTGTACGGCGACCCGCTTGCGCAGCCGCCGTCATCGTTGGCGCGCCGCCCTGACCGGGCGACGCGCCGAACCACTTCCGAACCTGCGCGACCAGCGCGCGGGCCCGTTACTTCTTCTTCTTCGGCGAGAGCACCATGATCATCTGGCGCCCTTCCATCTTCGGCATCTGCTCAACCTGGCCGACTTCCTCGAGATCGGTGCGCAGACGTTCGAGCATCCGCATGCCGATTTCCTGGTGAGCCATTTCGCGGCCGCGGAAACGCAACGTGATCTTCGTCTTGTCGCCTTCCTCGAGGAAGCGCATGAGGTTGCGGAGCTTGACGTTGTAATCCCCGTCATCGGTACCCGGGCGGAACTTGACTTCCTTCACCTGGATGACCTTCTGCTTCAGCTTCGCTTCGTGCTGCTTCTTGGACTCCTGATACTTGAACTTGCCGTAGTCCATCAGGCGGCACACCGGCGGAACCGCTTGCGGCGCGATTTCCACCAGATCGACATCCAGTTCTTCCGATTTACGGAACGCATCAACGAGTTTTACGATACCGAGCGGTTCGTTCTCGAGCCCGACCAGACGCACTTCCGGCGCAGTGATTTCACCGTTGATGCGATGCGACGACTTATCAGTAGCGATGTTACGTTTCCTCTAAAAATTAAAAAAACGAGCCGCGCTGCCAGGGCGGTTACTTGAACGAACGCAGGTCTTCCTGCAGACGCTCAACGAAGGCTTCGACCGGCATTACGCCAAGATCGACGCCGCCACGGGCACGCACGGCTACCGTTTGTGCATCACGCTCCTTGTCGCCCACGACGAGCAGATAAGGCACCTTTTCCAGCGTGTGCTCGCGTATTTTATAGCTAATCTTCTCGTTGCGCAAATCGGCCGTCACTCTAACCCCTTGTTTTTGCAACGTTTGGGCCAGAGACTGCGCATATTCCGCCTGACTTTCGGCGATATTGAGCACAACTGCCTGGATCGGCGCGAGCCAGACCGGCATTGCACCCGCATGGTGCTCGATCAGAATGCCGAGGAAACGCTCCATCGAACCGACGATCGCCCGGTGCAGCATGACCGGCCGACGGCGGCTGCTGTCATCCGCGACATACTCGGCGCCAAGGCGCTCCGGCAGCATCATGTCGAGCTGCAGCGTGCCGCACTGCCACGACCGGCCGAGCGCATCCTTGATGTGGTACTCGATCTTCGGGCCATAGAACGCGCCTTCGCCCGGCAGCTCTTGCCACGTGAGGCCGCATGCGGTCAGCGCCTCGCGCAGACCCTGCTCCGCACGGTCCCACGTTTCATCGGAACCCATGCGCTGCTCCGGGCGCAGCGACAGCTTGATGTCGATGTGCTCGAAGCCAAAGTCCTGGTACACACTCATCGCGAGCTTGTTGAACGCGATCGACTCGGCAATGATCTGGTCTTCCGTACAGAAGATGTGCGCATCGTCCTGCACGAAGCCGCGCACGCGCATCAGGCCATGCAGCGCGCCCGACGCCTCGTTGCGGTGGCACGAGCCGAATTCCGCGTAGCGCAGCGGCAGGTCGCGGTACGAGCGCAGGCCGTGCTTGAACACCTGCACGTGGCCCGGACAGTTCATCGGCTTGATCGCGTAGTCGCGCTTCTCCGACTCCGTCGTGAACATGTTCTCGCGGTAGTTCTGCCAGTGGCCCGACGCTTCCCACAGCGAGCGGTCCATGATCATCGGCGTCTTGATCTCGAGGTAGCCGGCTTCGTTCACGCGGCGGCGCATGTACTGCTCGACCTGCTGCCACAGCGCCCAACCCTTCGGATGCCAGAACACCATGCCCGGCGACTCTTCCTGCATGTGGAACAGGTCGAGCTGCTTGCCGAGCTTGCGGTGGTCGCGCTTTTCCGCTTCCTCGAGCATGTGCAGGTACTGGTCCTGGTCTTCCTTCTTCGTCCAGGCCGTGCCGTAGATGCGCTGCAGCTGCTCGTTCTTCGAGTCGCCGCGCCAGTATGCGCCCGCGACCTTCATCAGCTTGAAGACCTTCAGCTTGCCCGTCGACGGCACGTGCGGGCCGCGGCACAGATCGGTGAAGCCGCCGTGCGAGTACAGCTTGATTTCGTCGCTTTGCGGAATCGATTCGATGATCTCGGCCTTGTACTTCTCGCCGATGCTGCGGAAGTAGCCCGCCGCCTCGTCGCGCGACACGACACGGCGCGTCACGGGCTCATCCTTCTTCGCGATCTCCTGCATGCGCTTTTCGATCTGCTCCAGATCTTCCGGCGTAAACGGGCGATGGTACGAGAAGTCGTAATAGAAACCGTTGTCGATCACCGGGCCGATCGTCACCTGCGCGTCCGGATGCAGTTCCTTCACGGCATACGCGAGCAAGTGCGCGGTCGAGTGACGGATGATGTCGAGGCCGTCGGCATCCTTGTCCGTGACGATCGCGAGCGATGCGTCACGATCGATCACGGCCGACGTATCGACGAGCTCGCCGTCGAGCTTGCCGCCGAGCGCAGCCTTCGCAAGGCCGGGACCGATCGAGGCCGCAACCTCGGCGACTGTCACCGGATGCTCGTATTGTCGAACTGAGCCGTCAGGCAAGCGTATCGAAACCATAGCAATCTCCGTGATGCCGACAGTGGGCGGCAGACCAGGTACGCGATGAAAACCACCGCGCGAAATTTTTTCGACAAAAAAAATGCGGCCCCGCTTTCGAGGGGCCGCATTCGATACTTCACTCAAACTGAAAGGGCGAAAGGGTTCCTCGACTAGCGTCGCTCCGAAGTGGTTTCGGTCAACGTTCGCGGTGTCATAACCGTATTCGCCTTGTTCGCGTTGAGTTTTTACTGCTTCGAGCACCCGGAAAACCAGATGCCCCTGTTCGTTGGTAGGCTCGATTGGACTCGAACCAACGACCCCCACCATGTCAAGGTGGTGCTCTAACCAGCTGAGCTACGAGCCTGAAGAAGCTGAAATTATAAGGAGCTGATTTTCAGTTGGCAAGTGTTTTTATGCACTTGCAGCAAAATCATTTCGAACCAGATCAACCCGTCACGCTTTCCGGGCGGCCCGGACGACGCCGAGCACCTCGCCGAGCAGCGTGCATGCACGCTGCACCTGCGCCGAATTCGAAATCTCCACCGTGAACTGCATGAATGCGGCATGGCGGCGGCTCTGCGTCTTCACGCCGACGACATTGAGCTTTTCGCGCGCGAACACTTCCGAGATGTCGCGCAGCAGCCCCTGCCGGTCGGTCGCCTCGATCATCAGGTCCACCGGATAGACCGATGCGCCACGGCCGCCCAGCACGTCGGCAGACCAGGTGGTCTGCAGCACGCGCTCGGGCGCGCGCTCGGCCATCCGGCGAAACGTCTCGCAATCGCTGCGATGGATCGACATGCCCTTGCCGCGCGTGACGAAGCCGCTGATCGGATCCGGCGGCGCAGGCCGGCAGCAACGCGCGAGCTGCGTCAACAGCGCATCGACGCCGACCACCAGCACGCCGGTCGACGCGCCGTGTGCGACGCTCGCGCCGCTGCTGCGCTTCTCGAAGTCGGCGGGCGCCTCGGGCGCAGGCTCGGGCGGCGGCGCATCGGACAACGCATGCTCGACGTTGCGCAGGCTGAACTCTTCCTTGCCGACGACCGAGAACAGCTCGTCGGGCGTCTTGAAGCCGAGCTTCGCTGCGAGGTTGTCGAGATTGACCGACGTCTTGCCTTCGCGCTGCAACGTCTTTTCGACGAGCATGCGGCCATGCGCGATGTTCTCTTCGTGCTCGATCGAATTGAACCACGCGCGCACCTTCTGCCGCGCACGCGGGCTCTTCATGTAGCCGAGCTGCGGATTCAGCCAGTCGCGCGACGGCCCGCCTTCCTTCACCGCGACGATCTCGACCGTCTGGCCGTTCGAGAGCGACGTGTTGAGCGGCACCATCGCGCCGTCGACACGCGCGCCGCGGCAGCGATGGCCCAGCTCGCTGTGCAGGTGATACGCAAAATCCACCGGCGTCGCGCCCTGCGGCAGCGCGATCACGCGCGCCTGCGGCGTCAGCACGTAGATGTGATCGTCGTCGAGCGACGTCTCGCGCAACTGCGCCCAGGCCTTGCCGCCCGCACCGCCGGTGCCGCCAGTGCCGTCCTCGACGTCGTCCTTCCACGCGAGCAGCTGGCGCAGCCACGCGATCTTCTCGTCGTACTTGTCGCTCGCGGAGAACTGGCCGCCGTAGCCGCGCGCGCCCGCTTCCTTGTAGCGCCAGTGCGCGGCCACGCCGTATTCCGCGAAGTTGTGCATCTCCTGGGTGCGGATCTGCACTTCGAACGCGCGCCCGTCGTCGCCGATCACGACCGTGTGCAGCGACTTGTAGCCGTTCGGCTTCGGACGCGAGATGTAGTCGTCGAACTCCTTCGGCACCGGCTGCCACAGGTGATGCACGATGCCGAGCACCGTGTAGCAATCCTTGATGTCCGGCACGATCACGCGGAACGCGCGCACGTCGTACAGCTCGGAGAAGTCGAGCTCCTTGCCGCGCATCTTGCGCCAGATGCTGTAGATGTGCTTCGGCCGGCCGCTCACCTCCGCCTGGATGTTCGCGTCCGCCAGCTCGCGCTGCAGGCTCCCGATCGCCTCCGCGACATATGCCTCGCGCTCGACGCGCTTCTCGTCGAGCAGCTTCGCGATGCGCTTGTACGTGACCGGATCCTCGAAGCGGAACGCCAGGTCCTCCAGCTCCCATTTCAGTTGCCAGATGCCGAGGCGGTTCGCGAGCGGCGCGTAGATCTCGAGCGTTTCGCGCGCGACGTCCGGCGGTGGATCGACCTTCGCCGCCGCGTAATAGCGCAGCGACTGCAGGCGCGACGCGAGCCGGATCAGCACCACGCGGATGTCCTGCGCGAACGCGAGCAGCATCTTGCGCAGCGCTTCGATCTGCGCACGGCGCGCGGCCGCGGCGTCGCGCCCCATGTCGGCCCCCGCGTTCTGCGTGGCGCGCAGGCTGACCGTGCCGAGCCGCAGCAGCTTGCGCACGTCGGATACGAGGCGCGCGACCTCGTCGCCGAAGCGCTCGGTGAGCTCGCGCTCCGGATCGCTCAGGTGCGGTGTCAGCGCGAACAGCGCCGCGGCGTGCACGGCAGGCGGATCGACGTTCAGCCTGCCCATGATCGCTGCGGTGCCGGCCGCATGATCGGCGAGCAACTCGCCCGACGACAGACGCACGTCGCCCGCGTGCTCGCGCACGAACGCGAGCACGTCGTCGAACGACGGCGCGGCGGCGGCGGAAACGGATTCGACGGTCATCTTGCGGCCTGACGGAATGCGGTCATCTCGATACGACGCTCAGCTCCGCTGCGCGGCGACGACGACGATCTCGACGAGCAGCGCGGGATCCGCGAGCTTCGCCTCGACGGTGGCGCGCGGCGGCGTGTTGCCTTGCGCAACCCACTCGTCCCACGCTTCGTTCATCCCCGCGAAATTGACCATGTCGGAGATGTAGATCTGCACCGACAGCAGATGCGCGTTGTCGCTGTTCGCTTCCGCGAGCAGTCGGTCGATGTGGCCGAGCACTTCGCGCGTCTGGCCCACGATGTCCTGCGTGGTGTCTTCGGCAATCTGGCCGGCGAGGTACACGGTACCGTTGTGGATCGCGGTTTCGGAAAGACGTGCGCCGACGTGGTGACGAGTAACTGCCATGGAATGTTCCGGTTCTATGAATGAGTGAAGAGTTCGGCAGCCACGCGGCCCGCGCGACGCCGAACCGCATATTATGACGCGTATGCGCCCTCTCCGAGGAAAAACCCGCGCGCGAGCGCGATCTGGTCGGCGCTCATGAACGCGGGCGCATGGCCCGCGCCGTCGATTTCCGCCTGCGACACATGCCGGCCACGCCGCTGCATTTCGGCGACGGTCTCGCGCGACAGCAGATCGGATGACACACCGCGCACGACGAGCAGCGTCGCGGCCATCGTCTCGATCGCGTGCCACAGCGCGGCCTCGCCGAGCGCCGCGAGTTCGGGTGTCGTCGCCTTGAACGGCTCCGCAATCCGCGGGTCGTAGCGCATCGTCCAGCCGCCGTCCGGCAGCGCGCGCAGCAGCGGCGCATTGATCTCGCGCCACTCGTCGTCCGACAGCGCACCGAACGGCAGCGACAGCGAAGTCAGGTAGTCGATGCCCTGCTGCTCGGTCGCAAAGCGCGGCTGCACGCCGAGATATTCGCCGATTCGCGTGAGCGAGTCCGGCTCGATGCGCGGCCCGACGTCGTTGACGATCATCCGGCGCACCGGCGAACCGGGCAGCCCCGCGAGCGCCATGCCGATCAGGCCGCCCATCGACGTGCCGAACCAGTCGACCGATTCGGCGCCGGTGCGCGCGATCAGCGTCACCATGTCGGCGACGTACTGGGGGATCGCATAGAGCCTCGGATCCGCGAGCCAGCCCGACTGGCCGCGCCCCACGACATCGGGGCATACGACGCGATACGTATCGGACAGCGCCGCGGCGAGCCGATCGAAATCGCGTCCGGAGCGCGTCAGTCCGTGCACGCAGACGAGCACGCGCGGGTTCGCTGGGTCGCCCCATTCGGTGTAGGCGAGATGGTGAAGGCCGGCCGCGCTCGCGCACTGCACGCGCCGCTGGCGGGGAACGAGGTGATTCACTGAGGTTGTTGGCATCGGTGGCATCCTGTCGAACGGGTGCTGCGCGGCGGCGCATGCAGCGCGCCACCCGATGCGACCGATTGTAAACCGCTTCCGCCGCGGAAGTCGGCCCGGCCGGCCCGTTGCGCGATGCGCCGCGGCATCCGGTGGCCCGGCTCGCAGCCCTCTTCAGGATGACAAACGCCCCGTATTCCGTCGGGAATGCGGGGCGTCACAGGCGATGCGCGCCAGGCGCGCTACCGGCCTTTACGCGATCGCGCTTACATCGAGCGGCGCGCCCGTCTTCGCCTGGATCTCTTCGACGGTCACGCCGTCCGCGAGCTCGATCACCTTGAGGCCAGCCGGCGTCACTTCGATCACGCCGAGATCGGTGATGATCAGGTCGACCACGCCGACGCCCGTCAGCGGCAGGTTGCATTCGTCGAGGATCTTGTGCTGGTCGCCCTTCGCGACATGCTCCATCAGCACGACGACGCGCTTCACGCCTGCGACGAGGTCCATCGCGCCGCCCATCCCCTTGATCATCTTGCCGGGAATCATCCAGTTCGCGAGGTCGCCGTTCTTGCTGACCTGCATCGCGCCGAGGATCGCGAGGTTGATGTGGCCGCCGCGGATCATCGCGAACGAGTCGGCCGACGAGAAGATCGACGAGCCCGGCAGCGTCGTGACGGTCTGCTTGCCTGCGTTGATCAGGTCGGCGTCGACTTCGTCTTCGGTCGGCGACGGGCCAATGCCGAGCAGGCCGTTCTCCGACTGCAGCCACACTTCGACGCCTTCCGGCACGTGGTTCGCGACGAGCGTCGGCAGGCCGATGCCGAGGTTCACGTAGAAGCCGTCCTGCAGTTCCTTCGCCGCGCGCGCGGCCATCTGGTCACGATTCCAAGCCATGTCAGTCTCCTTTCGCGCGCACGACGCGTTGTTCGATGCGTTTCTCGGGCGTCGCGTTCAGCACGAGCCGCTGCACGAAAATCCCCGGCGTGTGAATCTGGTCCGGATCGAGCTCGCCGTTCTCGACGATCTCCTCGACCTCGGCGACCGTGATCCGGCCCGCCATCGCGCACATCGGGTTGAAATTGCGCGCGGTGCGGCGAAAGACCAGGTTGCCCGACTTGTCGGCCTTCCACGCCTTCACGAGTGCGACGTCGGCCGTCAGCGACGGCTCGAGCACGTAGTGCCGGTCGCCGAACTGGCGCGTTTCCTTGCCTTCCGCAATCACGGTGCCGTAGCCCGTATTCGTGAAGAACGCGGGGATGCCCGCGCCGCCCGCGCGCAGCTTCTCGGCGAGCGTGCCCTGCGGCGTGAATTCCAGCTCGAGTTCGCCCGCCAGGTACTGGCGCTCGAACTCCTTGTTCTCGCCGACATACGACGAGATCATCTTCTTGATCTGGCGCGTTTCCAGCAACAGGCCGAGACCGAAGCCGTCGACACCCGCGTTGTTGCTGATGCAGGTGATGCCCTTGACGCCCGAATCGCGCAGCGCAGCGATCAGCGCCTCGGGAATGCCGCACAGGCCGAAGCCGCCCACCGCGAAGGTCTGACCGTCACGGACGATCCCTTCCAGCGCGGCAGCCGCGCCTGGATAGACTTTATTCATCAGTATGTCCCTTCCTCTATGGAAACCAGCGAATCTGGGTTCGCGCGCCGGCGTGGCTCGCGAGCCCGCCGCATCATTCTATGCACGGCGAGCAAAGCCTGCCGTGACGACGCGCTTCTTTTTATGCCGCGGCAAGCGCCGCGAGATGCCCGAAAGGGTACGATGCCGCGCGGATGCGGCACAATACGCAAAAATACATAAGCAATTGCACCGTCCATCCGCGTCCATGACCGCACTCGATTACCAGACCGCCTTCCATCTCGCGCCGATCGGCCTCGTCATGTCGCGCGACCGCGTGATCGAGGATTGCAACGACGCGGTCGCGGCGATCTTCCGCTGCACGCGGGCCGACCTGATCGGGAAGTCGTACGAGGTGCTCTACCCGTCGCCGGACGAATTCCAGCGGATCGGCGAGCGCATTTCGCGGGGAATGGCCGCGAACGGCACCTATGCAGACGACCGGATCATGAAGCGCGCGGACGGCGAACTGTTCTGGTGCCATGTGACGGGCCGCGCGCTCGACCGCGCCGCGCCGCTCGCGGCCGGCGTCTGGACGTTCGAGGATCTGAGCGCGACGCGCCGGGTCGCGGTCGAGCTGACGCCGCGCGAGCGTGAAATCGCCGCACAGCTCGCGACCGGCAAGACGAGCAAGCAGATCGGCCGTGTGCTCGACATCAGCTCGCGCACGGTCGACATCTATCGCGCACGGCTGATGCGCAAGTACGGGACGGGAAATACGGCCGAGCTGCTGCAGCGCCTGCTCGGGCATTGAGCGGCGCGGGGGCGCGCCGATTCTCACGGCAATTCGCGCGTCAATTCGCGCAACCGGCGGGCCGCGCGCCTATCGATGGACGGCAGCGCGCCGGCACTGCCAGGCCGCAAATTCAGCCGAATCAGCCGACCTTCGCTGCGAACGCGTGCTCGATCGAGTCGCGCAGCATTTGCGGCAGCGGCACCGACTTGCCGAGCGCGTAGTCGACCCATACGCAACGCGCCTGGCCGCGCGCGTACAGGTGGTTCGGGTCGTCCGCACGGGTCAGTTCGAAACCCGTGTCGAAGCTGCTGCGCCCCGGCTTCGCGGCCGTCATCCTCGCGATCACGTCGCCCGGATAGTGCAGCTGCTTCAGGAACTCCATCGACGCAGTGACGATGACCGGCCCCTGCCCCTCGCCGTTTCCGCCTGCGATGCCGAGCTGCTCGAACCACGAAATCCGCGCCTGTTCCATGTAACGGAAATAGACCGTGTTGTTCACGTGTCCGAACGCGTCCATGTCGCCCCAGCGGATCGGCATCGACATCTCAAAAACGGGGGTGTAATCGCTCATTGCAGTCTTCTTCGTTGCTCAGGGTCATCCAGTCAGGCGAGGCCGAAGCCGTCGTCCGCGGAGATAATCGAGCCGTTGATGAACTGCGACTCGTCGGCCGCGAGCAGCAACAACAGCCCGTCGAGATCCTGCGGCTTGCCGACGCGCCGCCGCGGCAGCATCGATTGCAGCTTCTGGCCTTGCTCGGTTTCCCACAGGTAATGGTTGATTTCGGTATCGATATAGCCCGGGCAGATCGCGTTGACGTTGATCCCGTGGCGCCCCCATTCGAGCGCCATCGCACGTGTCATGTGCACGACCGCGGCCTTGCTCATCGCGTACAGCCCGATCTGCGGAAACACGCGCAGGCCGGCCACCGATGCGATGTTGATGATCCGGTACGGCGGCTTGCCGTTACCGTTCGCGCGCATCATCATCCGCTTCGCGACTTCCTGCGCGACGAAAAACGCGCCGCGCGTGTTGGTGTCGAACACGAACTCGAAATCACCGGGCGTCACGTCGACGAGCTTCTGCATCGTCGATACGCCGGAATTGTTCACGAGGATGTCGATGGTACCCGCTTCCGTCTCGGCGTGTGCGACCGCGGCCTTGATGCTCTGCACGTCGGTGACGTCGAGCGACACAACGTGCGCGGCACCGCCCGCCGCCTCGATCTCCGCGCGCAGTTCCTTGAGCCGTTCGACGCGGCGACTCGCGAGCACGACCTTCGCGCCGGCCTGCGACAGCACCTGCGCAAAGCGCTGGCCGAGTCCGCTCGAAGCGCCCGTCACCAGCGCGACCTTGCCTTCCAGATTGATCGACCGACCCATTGCACATCCCCTTTCGACGTTATGTCACCGCCCCGGAAAGCACGGCCCATGCGGCATAACCCTAGCACGAAAAATAGAACGGTCGTGCTAATCTATCCGCATTCTGTTGCGGCAAGCGTTTCGTTTCGCAGACAATACGCTCCCGAATAAAAGCATTCTAACGGTTAGAGGAACGCCAATGACCCCCGCAAGCCTCATCGAGCAATACGGTCCGCGCGAATCGATGGAATACGACGTCGTGATCGTCGGCGGCGGCCCTGCCGGGCTGTCCGCGGCGATCCGGCTCAAGCAGCTCGCCGCCGAAAAAGGCGCCGAGATCGGCGTGTGCGTGCTCGAGAAGGGTTCCGAGATCGGCGCGCACATCCTGTCGGGCGCGGTGATGGACCCGCGCGCGATCAACGAACTGTTCCCCGACTGGAAGGAACGGGGCGCGCCGCTCGACGTCGAGGTGACGGAAGACCGCTTCCTGTTCCTGTCCGAGAAGAGCGCGGTGACGACGCCGAACTGGGCGCTGCCCGACAACTTCAAGAACCACGGCAACTACGTGATCTCGCTGGGCAACGTTACGCGCTGGCTTGGGACACAGGCCGAGGCGCTCGGTGTCGAGATCTTCCCGGGCTTCCCGGCTGCGGAGATTCTCTATAACGATGACGGCTCCGTGAAGGGCGTCGCGACCGGCAACATGGGCGTCGGCAAGGACGGCGAGCCTACCGAGAACTTCCAGCTCGGCATGGAGCTGCACGCGAAGTACACGCTGTTCGCGGAAGGCTGTCGCGGCCACCTCGGCCGCCAACTGATCTCGAAGTTCAAGCTCGACGCGAACGCCGATCCGCAGGCGTACGGGATCGGCATCAAGGAGCTGTGGGAAATCGACCCCGCGAAGCACAAGCCGGGCCTCGTGATCCACACGGCCGGCTGGCCGCTGAAGTCGGACACCTACGGCGGCTCGTTCCTGTATCACATGGACAACAACCAGGTCGTCGTCGGCTTTGTGGTCGGCCTCGGCTATACGAACCCGTACCTGTCGCCGTTCGAGGAATTCCAGCGCTACAAGACGCACCCGTCGATCCGCGCGTTCCTCGAAGGCGGCAAGCGCGTGTCGTACGGCGCGCGCGCGATCACCGCGGGCGGGCTGCTGTCGCTGCCGAAGACGGTGTTCCCGGGCGGCGCGCTGATCGGCGACGACGCGGGCTTCCTGAACGCATCGCGGATCAAGGGCAGCCACGCGGCGATCAAGACCGGCATGCTGGCGGCGGACGCCGCGTTCGACGCGGTGCAGGCCGGCCGCCAGTCGGACGAGCTCAACGCGTATCCGGATGCGTTCAAGCAATCGTGGCTGTACAACGAGCTGTACCGCGCACGCAACTTCAAGCAGTGGATGGCGAAGGGGCTGTATCTCGGCACGCTGATGGTCGGCCTCGAACAGAAGGTGATGGGCGGCAACGTGCCGTGGACGCTGCATCACAAGCACGCGGACCACGAGATGCTGAAACCGGCATCGCAATGCCAGCCGATCGAGTATCCGAAGCCGGACGGCAAGCTGACGTTCGACCGGCTGTCGTCGGTGTTCATCTCGAACACGAACCACGAGGAAAACCAGCCCGCGCACCTGACGCTGAAGGATGCGAACGTGCCGGTGAACGTGAACCTGCGCACGTACGCGGGGCCGGAAGGCCGGTTCTGTCCGGCGGCAGTCTATGAATTCGTGAAGAACGACGACGGCAGCGACCGCCTGGTGATCAACGCGCAGAACTGCGTGCACTGCAAGACCTGCGACATCAAGGACCCGACGCAGAACATCGTGTGGGTCACGCCGGAAGGCGGTGGCGGGCCGAACTACCCGAACATGTAACGTGCCGGAAAGCGCCGCCTCGAGCGGCGTTTTTTTTCGCCGCTCAAACGAAACGGGGCGCCGTTCGACGCAGCGCCCCGCTCCCTTTCGCGCACAACTCGCGCCTCTCGCGCCTCTCGCCGGCACCGGTCGCGTGCAGGCGCAACACACGACACCGCGTGCGCTATCGCGCCGCAATCCGCCGGCGAAAGTGTTCGGTACCGGCCACGATCTTGTCGAGCACGGCGTCCAGTGCCCAGAACCGCTCGCGGATGTCGTAGTCGATCGCGCGGCAACGGATCGACTCGAACGTGCCGATTCGCTGATGGTAGAGCTTCGCGAGCGCCGGGTAGCCGAGCGCCTCCGACACGGCCGCAACGACGAGGAACGTCGAGAGTTCTTCGGCCAGCGCTGGATCCGACTCACCGTGCACGCGCAGCCATCGATAGAGATCCGGGTGGAAATTGGTGAACACTCCGTTGAAACCGGCGGAGCCCGCCTTCATCGCGTCCCATGCGATCGCGGCGTTCGCGTTCAGGATCTTCAGCGGCGACCCGGCCGCAAGCGCGACGCGTCGCTTCACGGTTTCCAGATCGCAGCTCACGTCCTTGAGCATCACGAAACGGCCGGTGTCGATGCAGGCGCGCAGCTCGTCGTCGGACAGCAGCCGCCGGTAAGGCGCCGGACACTCGTACAGGCCGAGCGGCAGATCCGACGGCAGTTGCGCGAGCAGCTTGTGCAGATGGTCGAGCAACGCCGCGCTGCCCTTGCGCTCCGGATCGAGCCGGTTGGTGACGAGCACGACGCCCTGCGCGCCCGATTCGGCCGCCGCGCGCAGTTCCGCAACCTGCGCGTCGAGGCTGTCGCTGACATGTCCCGACGCAACGACGGGCACGCGCCCGGCGACCCGGTCGACCACGAAGCGTGCGAGTTCCGCGCGTTCGGCGAGGCTCAGGAACTGCATCTCGCTCGACTGCGCGACCGCGAACAGCGCATCCGCGCCGTGCGCCAGATACCATTCGATGAGCCGTTCGAGTCCTGCGTAGTCGATCGCGCCGACGTCGTCGAACGGCGTCAGCATCACCGGCACGATTCCCTCGATCGTGACGGCCGATTGCCGCTGTGCTTGCATCTGTTTCTCCTTCCTTCAATGAATGCGTGTTGCGAACGCTGCGCTTACGCGGGCAGCGGCCCGTGCTCGGCGCTCGCGGACTGTTCGGGGATCGGCTTGCGCACCAGCAGCAGATACGCGATCGCGCCGACAAACGCGATCGCCGCCGCGGTCAGCAGCGCCGGCACGAACGACCATTTCTGCGCAATGAAGCCGGTCAGGATCGGCGCGAGCGCCCCGCCGATGAAGCCGCCGAAGTTCTGGATCGCGCCGAGCGATGCGACCCGGCTCGGCGGCGCAACCGCCGTCGCGAGTGCCCACGAGCAGGCCGACGCCGCGTTCGCGAGAAAGATCACGACCGAAATGCACGCGAGCGCGAGCGTGTTGCTTTCGACGAGCGCGGCCGGAATCGTGAACGCGACCATCCCGAGCATCGCGACCACGACCGCGTTGCGCCGGCTCGAGACTGGCGAGCGGCTGTGGCGCGTGACCCGATCCGAGAACCAGCCGGCAACGAGCGAGCCGACGAACCCGCACAGGAACGGCACCGACGCGGCAAACCCGGTGCGGATCAGGCTCATGTGCCGCTCCATCGTCAGGTAGCCGGGCAGCCAGGTCAGATAAACCCAGTTCAGGTACACGGACCCGAAATAGCCGATCAACATCCCCCAGGTCGCGACGTGCGAGAACAGGCTGCGCCAGTCGCCGAAGGTCAGCTTCGGCGTGGCGATCGCGCTGTCCGCATCGGCGTCGAGATAGCCGCGTTCGGCTGCGGTCAATTGCGACCGTGCCGGATCACGGTACAACGCAAACCACGCGATGGCGACGACGAGGCCGAGCGCGCCGGTCGCGATGAACGCCCAGCGCCAGTTGAACGACACGACCAGGATCGACAGCGCCAGCGGCGCGAGCGCGGTGCCGAGCGGCGACGCCGAGTTGAAGATCCCGGTCGGCGTACCGCGCGCGCGCAGCGGAAACCAGTTGCTGACCACGCGCGCGGCGGACGGGAACTGCGGCGCCTCGCCGATGCCGAGCACGATGCGCGCGACGATGAACCAGCCGAACGTCGACACGATGCCGCCCGCCGCCTGCGCGAGCGACCAGACGATCAGCCCGATGCCGAGCAGCCGGCGCGGCCCGATGCGGTCGACGAGGCCGCCGATCGGCAACTGGCACAGCGCATAGCTCCACGAGAACGCCGACAACAGCAGCCCCATCTGCCCGAGCGACAGGCCGAGGTCGCCGCGGATCGCCGCATTCGCGACGGCCAGCGTGCCGCGATCGAGGTAGTTGACGATCCCGCTCACCATCAGCAGCGCAAGCGCGATGCGCTGGCCGCGCCGGATGCGCGGCGGCGCGCTCGGAAGGGTTTGAGCTTCGCTCATGACGATTGTCTCCATGTCGTAGGTATCGGCCGGTCACGGCCGTTGTGGTCGCGCGTGGGGCCTATGGCCTGTCATTAGCGTGAACAGGCACTAGGTGGCCACACGCGCGCCGGGAACCTCTTCGCGCGTCGGGATCGACGTCTGCGCGCCGTGACGCGTGACGCTGACCGCGGCCGCGCGCTGGCCGAAGTCGATCGCGTCGTCCATCGACGCACCGCTGGCGCGAGCCGCCGCGAACCCGCCGACGAACGTGTCGCCGGCAGCAGTCGTGTCGACCGCGACCACCGCCTCTGCTCGACGGCGCCCGCAGCCCGCGTCGCCGCGCCAGCAGACGCCGCGTGCGCCGAGCGTGACGAGCACGTTGCCGACACCCTTCGCGCGCAGCGCGTCGGCTGCGCGCACTGCGGACGCATCGTCGTCGACGGCGATACCGGTCAGCGATGCCGCTTCGCTTTCGTTGACGACGAGGTAGTCGACCTGTGCCAGCAGCGCATCGGACAACGGCTGCGCGGGCGCCGGATTGAGCAGCACGGGCGTGCGATGCGCGGCCGCGCAGGCGATTGCATGCGCGACGGTCGCGATCGGCACTTCGAGCTGGCACACCAGCAGCGCGGCCCGCGCGATCGTGTCGCGCGCCGCGTCGATCCGCGCGGCGTCGACGCACGCATTCGCACCCGGCACGACGACGATACTGTTCGTGCCGCCGTCGCCGACCGTGATCGTGGCGACGCCCGTCGTCGCACCGGCAACGCGAAGCAGGTGCGTCACGTCGATCCGTTCCGCCGCGAGCGCGTCGTGCAGACGCGCGCCGAACGCGTCGTCGCCGACGCAGCCGATCATCGCGACCAACGCGCCAAGGCGCGCGGCGGCGACCGCCTGGTTTGCCCCCTTCCCGCCGTGAACGGTCTGGAATGTGCTGCCGAGCAGCGTTTCGCCGGGCAGCGGCAGGCGCGGCGCGCGCACCACGAGGTCGATGTTCGCGCTGCCGACGACGGTGACGAGGGGTGGGTTCATGGTACTCATTCGCCAATGTAACCGCTTACATTTGAGCCGGACAAAACGCCCGAGGAAGTCGGTACTAATAAATTCCGCGCGGTAATGATGGAATTTGCGTCTGACATAATGCGGGTTATCATGATGGATAGCGCTTACATTCTCACAGGCGTGTAACGTGATGCAAGCGCGGGCACCATCAATCGAGGGTAAACGATGACGTTTTTGACAACGTGCGACGCCGGCCGGACGTCGCCGCCGGGAGCCAGCCGATGAGCGACGCTCCGCCCCGCGGCGGCACGTCGCGCGCCCGCCGCGGCACCGGCCGGTCGGTGCTCGGCGACGTCGCGAAGCTCGCCGGCGTGTCGACCGCGACCGTCTCGCGCGTCTACAACGATCCCGGCAAGGTGTCGGCCGACGTGCAGCAGCGCGTGCGCGACGCGGCGCGCACGCTGAACTGGATTCCGAACGCGGCCGGCCGCGCGCTCGCGTCGACCCGCACGCACATCACGGGCGCAATCATTCCGACGCTCGACGACCAGGTCTTCGCGTCGCAGGTCGCCGGCATGCAGGCGGTGATGGCCGAGCACGGGATCACGCTGTTCCTGGGCTGCTCGAACTACGATCCCGCGCAGGCGCTCGCGCAAGTGCGCGCGATGCTGGCGCGCGGCGTGGAAGCCGTGTCGCTGGTCGGCGAGGCCTATCCGCCGGAACTGTTCGAACTGCTCGCACTGCATCGCGTGCCGTATGTCGTCACCTACGCGTATCGCGACGACAGTCCGCATTGCTGCGTCGGATTCGACAACCGCGCGGCGTTCGCCCGGCTCACCGGGCACCTGCTCGGCCTCGGGCATCGCGATTTCGCGGTCATCATGCAGCCGTCGGCCGACAATGATCGCGTGCAGGCGCGCCTGCGCGGCATTCACGAGACGCTTGCCGCGCACGGGCTCGCGGTCCGCCCCGCGCATCTGCATGAAGGGCCTGCGTCGATCGCGTTCGGTCGCGCGAGCCTGCGCGCGATCGTCGACGGCACGGCGCCGCGGCCCACCGCGGTCATCTGCGGCAACGACGCGCTGGCGCTCGGCGCGTTACTCGAGGCGCAGGCACTCGGCATCGACGTGCCGTCGCAATTGTCGATCACCGGATTCGACGATATCGCGCTCGCCCGCGAGATCCGGCCGTCGTTGACGACGATGTGGGTCGATACCGCGGCGATCGGACGCCAGGCCGCGCACGCACTGCTCGACGCGCTCGAAAACGGCGTGCCCGGGCCCGGTTGCGCTGTGTTGCCCGAATTGCGGACGAGGGAATCGGTCGCGCCGCCGGGACGGGGCGGTGTGGCACCGGATTGACCGACGGCAGAGAACGGGGCGATTTGGCGTGCCGTCAGGTGCACCAGCACGACAAACGGATCGTGACGGAAGGCAACGGAATGCGACGATCCCAAAAACAAACGGGGCGCTGCCTGCTGCAGCGCCCCGCTGTACTTCGATTCGATGAGACTGGCGTCGCCCCGAAGCGCCCGCCGCGGCCGCGTCAGGTCGCGCTGCCGGCGATCTTCGGCGTCTGCGTTTCCACGTCGCCGCATTGCGCGCGATGGCGCAGTGCGTGATCGATCAGCACGAGCGCGAGCATCGATTCGGCGATCGGCGTCGCGCGAATGCCGACGCACGGGTCGTGGCGGCCGAACGTCTCGACCGTCGCCGGTTCGCCGGCCTTCGTGATCGACCGGCGCGGCGTGCGGATGCTCGACGTGGGCTTGATCGCGATCGACACGGTGATGTCCTGCCCGGTCGAAATGCCGCCGAGCACGCCACCCGCGTGATTGCCGACGAAACCGTCCGGCGTCAGCTCGTCGCCGTGCACGGAACCCCGTTGCGCGACGCTGGCAAACCCGGCGCCGATCTCGACGCCCTTCACCGCGTTGATGCTCATCATCGCCTTCGCGATGTCCGCGTCGAGACGGTCGAACACGGGCTCGCCCCAGCCGACCGGCACGCCCGACGCGACGACGTCGATCCGCGCGCCGATCGAGTCGCCATCCTTGCGCAGCGCGTCCATGTACGCCTCGAGCTGCGGGACGATGTCCGCATTCGGCGCGAAGAACGGATTCTCGCTCACGTGCGACCAGTCGACGAACGGCACGTCGATCTCGCCGAGCGCGGTCATGCACGCGCGCACTTCGACGCCGAACCGCTCACGCAGCCATTTCTTCGCGACCGCGCCCGCGCCGACGATCGGCGCGGTCAGGCGCGCCGACGAACGGCCGCCGCCACGGTAGTCGCGAATCCCGTATTTCTGCCAGTACGTGTAGTCGGCGTGGCCTGGCCGGAACGTCTCGACGATGTTGCCGTAGTCCTTGCTGCGCTGGTCGGTGTTGCGGATCAGCAGCGCAATCGGCGCGCCGGTCGTCGTGCCTTCGAACACGCCGGACAGGATCTCGACCTCGTCGGCCTCCTGCCGCTGCGTGACGTGCCGCGACGTGCCGGGCTTGCGGCGGTCGAGCTCGCGCTGGATGTCGACTTCGGTCAGCCCCATGCCCGGCGGGCAGCCGTCGATCACGCAGCCGATCGCGGGGCCGTGCGACTCGCCAAAGGTCGTGACAGTGAAAAGCGTGCCGAGGGTATTGCCGGACATGGTGGGACCGCCCAAAGAGAGATAGGCAAACCGATGCGCTGCCCGCCGAAACACGCGTGCAGATCGATCGTTCGCCGGTCGAAAAATTTTGCTGGTCCGCTATTATGCCAGCCGTCCCGGCGGCGCGGGCCGCACGAAGCGACCCAGCCCTGCCCGCCGCAATCTGCCCGCCGCTATTTCCGCGCGCCGCGCAGCTCCGCCACCGCCGCCTGCAGCGCTTCCGGTGTCGCCACTGTCGCGGACATCGGCTCGCCGACCGCAAGCGTCAACCGGCTCATCACGCCCCGTTTGACCGGCCGCGGCCAGCGCGCATCCGCGTGACGCGAGAACACGCTGCCCCACAGCCCGCGCAGCGCCATCGGGATCACGGGCGCCGGCGTGCGGCTCAGGATCTCGCTGATGCCGTGATGGAACGTGTTGATGTCGCCGGTTTTCGTCAGCTTGCCTTCCGGGAAGATGCACACCAGCTCACCGTCGTTGAGCGCCGCCTCGCACGCATCGTATGCGCGCGCGAGCAGTTCGGGATCCTCGTGGCGCGGCGCGATCGGAATCGCCTTCGCGTGCCGGAACACCCAGCCCGCGAAGCGCGTCTTGAAGATCCGGTGATCCATCACGAAGCGGATCGGCCGCGGGCTTGCGGCCGCGAGCACCAGCGCGTCGACATAGCTGACGTGATTGCACACGAGCACGGCCGCCCCCTCTTCCGGAATCCGCTCCGCATGCACGAGCCGGATCCGGTAGAACGTGTGCACGAGCACCCACGCGACGAAGCGCAGCAGGAACTCGGGCACGAGCAGGTAGATGTACGCCGCGACCACGACGTTGAGCAGCGCGGTCACGAGGAAAATGCCGGGAATGCTCACGCCTGCCTTGGTCAGCGCCATCGCCATCACCGCCGACACGATCATGAACAGCGCATTCAGGATGTTGTTCGCGGCGATGATCCGCGCGCGGTGCGTCGGCGCGCTGCGGCTCTGGATCAGCGCATACAGCGGCACGCTGTAGAAGCCTCCGAACATCGCGAGCAGGAACAGGTCGGCGAGGATGCGCCAGTGGCGCGCGCCGGCGAGGAATTCGCCGACCGACAGCAGGTGGCCGGGCACCGGCAGCGCATGGCTCGCGAAATACAGCTCGATCGCGAAGAAGCTGATGCCGATCGAGCCGAGCGGCACGAGGCCGATCTCGACGCGGCGTTGCGACAGCCGCTCGCACAGCAGCGAACCGAGGCCGATGCCGACCGAGAACGTCGCGAGCAGGATCGTGACGACGTCGGGGCTCGCGGACAGCACGTCCTTCGCGAAGTTGAAGAACGACGTGAGGAACGTCGCGCCGACGAACCACAGCCACGAGATGCCGAGCAGGCTCAGGAACACCGTGCGGTTCTGCCCCGCGAGCGCGAGATTGCGCCACGTTTCGGTGAACGGATTCCAGTTGATCACGAGATCGGGCTGCGGCGCGGGCGTCGCCGGCACGCGCTGCGCGACGAGCCGCCCCGCGAGCGCGATCACGACGACGCTGACGGCCAGCACGAGCTCGCCGCTGCCGACGAGCCCCGCGGCGGCGCCGCCGATGATCGTGCCGATCAGGATCGCGATGAACGTGCCCATCTCGACGAGACCGTTGCCGCCGACCAGTTCGTGATCGTTCAGGTGCTGCGGCAGGTACGAGTACTTGACGGGCCCGAACAGCGTCGAGTGCATCCCCATCATGAACGTGCACAGATACAGCAGCGCCGCGCTGTGCGTGACGAAGCCCGCGGCCCCGACGAGCATCAGCACGATCTCGAAGGTTTTCACGAAGCGCGTGAGGCGCGCCTTGTCGTACTTGTCGGCGATCTGGCCGGACGTCGCGGAGAACAGCACGAACGGCAGAATGAAGATCGCGGAGATCAGGAACGCGGCAGTCTTCGCGTCGACGCCGGAAAACCGCGCGGTGTGGTAGGTAACGAGCGACGTGAAGCCGATCTTGAAGACGTTGTCGTTCAGTGCGCCCAGGAACTGGGTCGTGAAGAACGGCGCGAAACGGCGCTCGCGCAGCAGGTCGAACTGGGACGCGTGCGCGCGCCGTTCGCTGCGGCGCTCGGACGAGACTGTCGTGTGATCGCTCATGCGGAATGCGCGCGCTTCGTTGCGGCGAAGCTGCGCGGGCCCTGTGTCGTTGGTGTTGTCATCGAGAAGTCAGCCCCGGAAGAAAGGCTCACGCGCGGCCCGCGCCACTGCATGCCACCGCATGCCGGACAGTCGCGCCCGTGCGCGCGGCCCGGGCGCGACGCTCAGCCGGCGACCGGCTTGTGGGCTTCGGTTTCCGTTTCCGGCTCCGGCCAGTCGCGGATGTACGCCTTCAGCATCCGGTTCTCGAAGCTCTGCGCCTCGACGACCGTCTTCGCGACGTCGTAGAACGAAATGACGCCCATCAGCACCTTCTGGTCGAGCACCGGCATGTAGCGCGCATGGCGCTCGAGCATCATGCGGCGCACTTCGTTGACGTCCGTTTCCGGCGTGCACGTGAGCGGCTCGTCCATCACCTTGCGCACCTGCACGTCGCCGATCGCGCCGCCGTTCTCGCGCAGGCGCATGATGATCTCGCGGAACGTCAGCATCCCGACGAGATCGCCGTACTCCATCACGACGAGCGAACCGATATCGTGTTCGGCCATCGTATCGACCGCTTCGCGCAGCGGTTTATCGGGCGTCACCGTAAACAGCGTATTGCCCTTCACTTTCAGAATGTCGCTGACGCGCATCGTAGTCCCCTCATGCATATATGCAAAACCGGCTTTCGATCCTATCGGAAAGCCTGTCAAAAAGAAAGCGGCGGTGCCCGCCAACGCCCGTGCGTGCGCGGCCGGCGTCGAGCCCCGGCTCCAGCCGGCCCGCTTGCGGACACCCGGCGCTCGCCGCACAATGACCCCATGGACAGCGGCCCGAGGAGACGGCCATGGCGCACACGCATACCGAGCATTTCGCCAGCTTCGCTGATTTCTACCCGTACTACCTGAACGAACACCAGAACCTGACGTCGCGGCGGCTGCACTTCATCGGCTCGCTCGGCGTGATCGGCTGCGTCGCCATGGCGATCGCGACCGGCGGCTGGCTGTGGCTGCCGGCCGCCGTCGTCTGCGGCTATGCGTTCGCGTGGGTCGGACACTTCTTCTTCGAGAAGAACCGCCCGGCCACCTTCCGCCACCCGATCTACAGCCTGATGGGCGACTGGGTGATGTTCAAGGACATCTGCACCGGCAAGATCCCGCTTTGATCCGGCGTTGATCCGGCCCTGACCCCGCCGCCGCCGCACGATCCGCGCACGATCCGCGGACGAGTCGCGCACGAGCCGGGCTTACGCGGTGCGGTGCGGCCGGGCGTGCGCGTCCGGCACGTCCGGCGCATGCGCGCGGGCGTCCGCGTCCGCGACCGGATGCGCGCCCGCGAGCCGGTGCGCGGCGATCAGCGACGCGAGCGACACGTCGAGGCGGTCGCTCGACAGCACGGCAAGCAACGCCGCGCCGTCGACGTGGGTGCGGCGCCGCTGCAGCTGGTAGGTCAGCTCGGTGCGGTCGATTACCAGCACGTCGAACAGCTGCGCGAGCGTCAGCTGGTCGGGATTCGCGAGCAGCACGTAGCGCGCCCCGCCGTTGCCGCCCTCCAGCCGCGCGATCCACTCCTTCTCCTCCAGCAATGCCAGCAGGCGCTGCGCGGTTTCCATGTCGCAGCGCAGCATCGTCGCGAGCATCACCGCCGAATAGCCCGGCTTGCCGGCCGCGCGCGCCTCGGCGAGCCGGGCGAGCAGCTCCAGTACGTCGAGCAGGTCGCTGCCCGGGTAATGGACGCGGTGGAACTGGCCGACGCGGATCGCCGGCAGCGCCGACGTCACCATCGCGCCGAGCAGCGCGATGAACCAGCTCAGGTACATCCACAACAGGAACACCGGCAACGCGGCGAACGCGCCGTATACGGCCGTGTAGGTCGGAATCCGGCGCACGTAGTAGCCGAAGCCGCGCTTCGCGAACTCGAACGCAATCGCCGCGAACAGCCCGCCGATCACCGCGTCGCGCCACGCGACCGTACAGTTGGGGAGATAAACGTAAAGGAGCGTGAATGCGAGCACCGTCAGCGGCAGCGACAGGAACGTGAGCATCCATTCGACGATCGGCGGCGTCGACTGCGCGCCCGTGAACGCGAGCGACTGCGTGAACAGGTACGACGAAATCGACAGGCTCACGCCGAACAGCAGCGGCCCGAGCGTGATCAGCGCCCAGTACGCGAGCACCCGCTGCGCGAACGGCCGCGGCTTGCGCACGCGCCAGATCAGGTTGAACGCGGATTCGATCGTCATCATCGTCATCACGGACGTGACGACGAGCACGATCAGGCCAGCCGTCGTCAGCCCTTTCGCCTTCGACGCGAACTGGTTCAGGTACTTGAAGATCTGGATGTTGAACTGCGCGGGCATCAGGTGATCGGCGAGGAACCCCTGCAGCGAGATCTGGAACGACGCGAACATCGGGAACGCCGTGAACAGCGCGAACGCGACCGTCACGAGCGGCACGAGCGCCAGCATCGTCGTGAACGTGAGGCTGCCCGCCACTTGCGGGATGCGGTCCTCCGCGCTGCGTTTCGCGGCGAAGCGCGCGAGGCGCTTGAGGGTGTCGAGATCGACGCTCAACTTCGGCAAACGGCTTCCTCCTTCGACGTACGCTGCGCCACACGGCGCGCACCGTCGCTTCGCGCGACGGCTTCAGCCCCTATAATAGCCGCTCAATCCGGCAGGGGCGGGTCGCGCAACGCGCGTGCAGGCGCTGCCGCGAAAACGCCCCTTTGCCCATGAAAGACATTCTCGTCCTTTATTACAGCCGTCACGGCGCGACGCGCGACCTCGCGCTCGCGATCGCGAACGGCATCGACAGCGTGCCGGGCATGCAGGCACGCATCCGCACCGTGCCGCCCGTCTCCACCGTCTGCGAGGCGAGCGCGCCCGATATCCCGGAAGACGGCCCGCCGTATGCCGAGCTGCGCGATCTCGAGGAATGCGCGGGCCTCGCGCTCGGCTCGCCGACCCGCTTCGGCAACATGGCCGCATCGCTCAAGTATTTCCTCGACGGCACGACGCCGCAATGGCTGTCCGGCGCGCTGACCGGCAAGCCCGCGTGCGTGTTCACGTCGACCGGCAGCCTGCACGGCGGCCAGGAATCGACGCTGCTGTCGATGATGCTGCCGCTGCTCCATCACGGAATGATGATCGTCGGCATCCCGTACACCGAATCCGCGCTCAGCACGACGCAGACGGGCGGCACGCCGTACGGCGCGTCGCACGTATCGCGGCACGAACGCGCTG
>NZ_JAAGPL010000074.1:0-39635 GCF_017104785.1 Burkholderia sp. Ac-20353
AGCGGCGACGGCGCGGCGGGCGGCGTGGCCGGTGCGGTGGACGGTGCGATGGACGAATCGGACGGCGCCTCCATCAGCACCACGTGCGCGTTGGTACCGCCAAAGCCGAACGAGTTGACGCCGATTGTCAGCGGCGTGCCGTCTTCGTCGAGCGTCGTGTACCGATCGACTACCCGCAGGCGGCCACCATCGAAATCGATGCCCGGGTTCGGCGTGACGAAGTGCAGCGAGCGCGGCACCGCGCGGTGCTTCAGGCACAGCACGGCCTTCAGCAGGCCGGCCATCCCGGACGCGGTCTCGAGGTGACCGATGTTGGTCTTCACCGAACCGATCAGCAGCGGCTGGTCCGCCGGACGCTGCCCCGCCACCACGTCGATCAGCGCGCGGGCCTCGATCGGATCGCCGACTGCCGTGCCGGTGCCGTGCGCTTCGAGATACGCAAGCGAGCGCGGATCGATGCCCGCGCGCGCGTAGACATTGCGCAGCAGCGCCGCCTGCGCCGCCGCACCCGGCACGCTGATGCCGCCCGGCGAATGGCCGACCGAGTTCACGCCAGAGCCCGCGATCACCGCGTGGATCGTGTCGCCGTCCGCGAGCGCGCGGTCGAGCGGCTTGAGCAGCACGAACGCGCCGCCTTCCGAGCGGACATAGCCGTCGCCGGTCGCATCGAACGCACGGCAGCGGCCGCGCGGCGACAGCATCGACGCCTTCGAGAAGCTGACGAAGCCGAACGGGTGCAGCAGCAGGTTGACGCCGCCCGCGAGCGCGGTTTCGGCCTCGCCGGACTGGAGTGCCTGCACGGCCTGGTGCAGCGCGACGAGCGACGACGAGCACGCGGTGTCGACCGACATGCTCGGGCCGCGCAGGTCGAACAGGTAGGACACGCGGTTCGACGCGATGCTGAGCGTGTTGCCGGTGGCCGAATACGGATCGATCACGTTCAGATCGTCCATGTTGCGGTTGCCGTAGTCCATGCTCGCAGCGCCGACAAAGACACCGCAGTTGCTGCCGCGCATCGTGGCCGGGCGCACGCCGGCGTCCTCGAACGCCTCCCACGCGAGCTCGAGCAGCAGGCGCTGCTGCGGATCCATCTGGGCCGCTTCGCGTGGCGAGATGCCGAAGAACGCCGCGTCGAAACCGGCGACGTCGTCGAGGACACCTGCGGCGAACGTGTAGCTCTTGCCCGGCTCGCGTTTCGACGGGTGCTGATAGAACCCCGTGCCGAAGCGGTCCGGCGGAATGCAGGTCACTGCGTCCCGTTCGTCGCGCAACAGTTGCCAGAAGTCGTCGGCCCCCTCAACCCCACCGGGAAACCGGCATGCCATCCCGATGATCGCTATGTGCTTGTTCATGCTTTTTCTGACTTGGCCAGCGCATCGCATGCGTGCGCGCGCGGCTCGTTCGAATTCGTGATGGCCAGCAGGAGCTGGCCGAGTTCTTCCGCATCGACGTCACGTGCGGAAGCGGCGGGTGCCGCGGTATTTCGCCAAATGAAATACTCGCTCCGATCAGGCATGACGCCAAGATTACCAAATACTTTCGGCAACGCCGGCACATGATCGCCGTAGAAGCAGACGATCGTGTCGCGCTCGCGCCGCCGCGCATGGTCGAGCAGCCGCTCGATCATCGCGTTCGCGTTGTCGACGTGGCGCAGATACGCGGTCAGATCCCGCCACTCGGCGCCTTCGCCGAGCGCATGGAACCGGCCCCCGTCGCCCGGCGCCACCGTCTCGAGATGAAGCGGGCCATGGTTCTCCATCGTCATCGCGAAGATGAAGGCCGGCTGCTCGCGCGGCGCGTCGAGCGCGTCGATGATCGCATCGGCAACCGCCGCGTCCGCGACGTACTGCCCCACCCGCGGCTTGCCGTCGAAGCTGCGGATGTCCATGAACGCGTCGAATTGCATCAGCGGAAACACGCGGTCCCGTCCGAAGAAGTCCGCATGATACGGATGGATCGCGAGCGTCCGGTAGCCTCCGCGCTTGAACCAGCCGGCGAGCGACGGGCATGCGCGGCGCAGGAAGGCATACGGATAGAAGCGCGCATAACCGAGCGACGCCGACGCGATGCCCGTCAGCACGGCGAACTCCGTGCGCATCGTATTCGCGCCCCACGCCGGAACGGTCAGCGCGCCATGCGCGACGGCTTCGCGCCGCGCGCGGTCGAACGCCGACATCAGCGTCGGCCTCACCGCGGACGTCGCGCGGCGGATGTCGAAGAACGACTCGCTCTGGATCACGATCACGTCGGGTTGGCGCCGCGGCGCGCCCGCTGCGAACGGGCCGCGTCGGACCGCCGCGTCGAAGGTCCGGAACGTCGTTCTGCGCATCCCGTTGAGCAGGTAAGCGACGAACACGGCGAAGAAACCGTGCCGGCGCTGGTCGTCGAACGCGTCGAGCGTCAGCGGCACGCGTGCGGCTATCCGGCGCGCCGCGACGACGCACGCGAGCGCGCCGATCGCGGCCGCCGTGCGCGGCACGGACGCAGGACGATCGAGCAGGCATCCGGTCACGAGCAACCCGACGCCGAGCGCGATCGCCACGACTTTCCCGATACTGAGAAACGGCAGATAGAGCCGCGGATGCGCGAACAACTGGCTGAACAGGCTGAGATCGGTGAACACGAACGGTTCGCGCAGCGACTCGTACTTCGCATTGCTGACCGCCGCGAGCAGCGCAACCAGCGCGGCGGCGACACAGGCCGAGAACACCGGCCGCATCGTGACCGCATACACGCATGTGCCGACGCACGACACCGCAACGAGATGCAGCAGCACGGCCCACGCGGATCTGCGCAGCGGCGCACGCGGAACCGCGACGGCATCGAGGCCGAACGACGCGACGAGCGCCGCGGCAATGACGAGTGCGTGCACGCCAGCCATGCTAGCGCCCCTCGCGCGGCAGATACGAGAGCTTTCCGAGAATGGCGTCCGCCAGCGCGGCGGGCAGCAGCGTCAGCAAGCGCAACCCGAGCACGAGCAGGCCCGGAAAGGCGATTTCCGCACGCCCTGCGTCGAGCTTGCGCCGGATATGGCGCGCGGCACGATCCGCCGACCACATGAACCGCTTGTCGCCCGGGAACACATCGCTCATCGCAGTCTTCACGAAGCCGGGCAGGATCACCGACATCCGGACACCGTCGCGCGCGAGCACGGGCCGCACCGAATCGCCGTACGCCTTGATCGCCGCCTTGCTCGCGCAATAGGCCGGTGAAATCGCCATTCCGCGCAGCGCCGCGATCGAACTGACCATCGCGATATGGCCGTGCCGGCGCGTGCGCATGCGCGCGATCACCGGCAGCACCGCATGCAGCGCGCCATACAGGTTCGTATCGACGACGGCCGCGGTGCGCGCCAGATCCTCCCAGTCCGCCGCGTGCGCGAGCGTGCTGGCGATGCCCGCGTTGGCGATCAGCAGGTCGATCGGATGCGCGTCGTCGAACGCGTCGAGCCAGGCGCGCATCGCGTCGGCATCGCAGACGTCCACCCGGCCCGTCTCGACGACGGCGCCGTGCTCGCGGCACGCGGCCGCAACGTCCGCAAGACGCGCGTCATCGCGGCCGATGAGCCCCATCACGACGCCCGGCGACGCGTAGCGCAGCGCAAGCGAGCGCCCGATCCCGGCGCTCGCCCCGGTGATCACGATGTGCCGCGGTTCACGTGACGGCATCGCTCGCCTCCACGTGGGTTGCCTCCAGTCGTCGCACGGACCCTGCCACTGCCATGTCGATCCCCCTGCGCGTATAGAAATCCCCGTTGATCTGCGTACGGTAAATCACGTAGTCCAGAAAGGCCTGAAACAATCTTTCATCCGGCGGCCCCGAATGCCGCCAGAAGGTATCGAGCCCACCTTGCCACGTCAGGCCCGGCATGTCATAGATGGCCGTACCCAGTGCGATGAGCGGGCAATGGTGGTAGAGCGCCGACATCCCGGTCGTGCTGTTGACGAGCACCACGCCGCGCGTATGGTCGAGCAAGGTCGGCAGATGGCCGGCATCGATGAACATCACGCGATCGGCGATGCCGAGTTCGCGTGCGACGCGGTCCACATGGCCGCGATAGTCGAACAACCCCGTGTCGAGCGGATGGTTCTTCACCACGAGATCGTGCCCGCTGGGCGCATGCAGCGCGAACGAGCGCAGCACGACGTCGATCGAAGCGCGCACGCTGTCGAACGGCGAGTGATGGACGATCTGCGCATCCGCGTTGACCTGCAGCGGCAGCAGGTAATACGGCCGCTTGCCGGCAAACAGCCGGCGCGTGACGCGCTCCGCTTCGCGGTCGTACAGCGGTTGCCGGACCGCGCGCGCAGCGAGCCCCGCGTATTCGACGAAGCCGTTGCGCGGACGGTGGCTGCGATAGTTCGGAAAGCGCGCCTGGTGCAGCGTGTTCGCGGCCCGATAGCGGATGTCGTGAAACGCGCGGACCGACAGCTTGTAGCCGGTCGCGCGCCCGAGGTCGCGCGGCGGGGTCGAGTCGCGCTGCGACAGATACCACGCCGGATCGCGCGGCAGCAGCGACCGGCCGTTGACGCCATGCCGTTCGAGCGTCAGCCAGTGCGGCCGGACGTAGCCTTCCTCGAACACGTGCACGGTGGCGCCATGATCACGGGCAACGGGATGCACGGGGCGATGGATCGCCCGGCAGTCGCCGAACAGGATCACGTCGGTTACGCTGTCGGCACGCAACGCGCCCGCATACCAATCGGCCAGCTGGTCCGCGGACCCCGTGTAGTCGCAAGACAGCTCCTTTCCGGCATAGATCAGGTCTCCACCGCAGAAATTCACTCTGCGAATGCGATGCCCACGGCTGAGCAAGGCATCGGCCAGCCGACTAAAGAACGGCGATGCCGTGCCTTGGAGCACGAGGAAAGAGCGTCGCATTATTAATGTGATTAATCATTTTCAATATTTTTACGCATTCGCCCGGAATTACGCCCCGAATGCGTCGACCGCCGACTTAAGTCAGCGCCCTGCCTGTATTTTCGACCCCGGATTTATAGGTGAAAGATTGTATCGTTTCCCGATACCCCCCTACAACCGCCAATACACGAAAAACGTGACACTCGAATGGCCGCAGCGGGATCTTCCGCTGCCGCCCGCCAGGCCGGCCGAAGCCGAAAACCGGCCGGCGCTGGAATGGGCGCCGATTCACTAAAGCTTCGCGAGCCAGCGCTGAAGCCCCATATAGATGGATTTTCCAGCCGTCACCCGATATTCAGCATAGGTCGTGAGCAGCCACATTTTCATTTTGCCGAACTGCTGCACCGCCCAATTACGCTTCAGCCGTCCCTGCCCCGTCGCCTGCCGCTGCGCATGAAGCAGCGCAATTGCGCGTTGCGCGTCGATCGCGATCCGCGAAACCGGGTGGACATATCGCGGATAGCGCAGCAGCGTGCCCGCGACGAGTTCGTCCAGCGCGACGCGACGGCGACGCCTGGACCAGACTGGATGCGTGTCCGGCACGTCGGCGGCAAAGACATCGCGTGTGAGCCCCCACCCCGCATAGAACGGCACGCCATAGCAGACGACGCGCTTGCCGCGCAGCAGCGCCTCGAAACCGGCCAGCGACGTCATCGTGTGCACCTCGTCCACCTGCTCGAGACAGGCGATGACGTCCGCATCGGGCGCCACGACGTCGGCAAGCCGTTGCGCGTCATGCAGCGGGACCGCGCCCGCCCGGTTGCCGCTCACCACGTCCGGGTGCGGCTTGAAGACGATGAATGCATCGGGGTGCGCCGCGCGCACGGCCGCGAGCAGTTCGAGATTCGTGGAAATCCACGGCGATCCCGTGCGGATCGATGCATCGTCCTCGACCTGGCCCGGCACCAGGATCACGGCGGCAGGCCGGGGCTCCGGCAGCACGACGCCACCCTCGCCGACGTTGTACTTGCCGAGCCGGGCATCGACCAGCGCGGTGCGCACGATGCGCGCTTCGCGCAGTTCGCCGTCGTCGAACTCCGCGTGCTCGAGAATCGATTCCAGCCGCGACGGCGTGCGCGGATCGAAATAGATGCCGAGATCGTCGATCACGAGCGACAGCGGCGCGATCAGGTTCGAGCCGAGACCGACCGAGCGGATGAAGCCATCCTCCATGCGCAGCACCGGCAGGTTCAGCTCGCGGGCGACGGCCGCGACCTCGGGATGCCGCGCGCCCCACAGCACGACGCATCGTGACGGGTCCGGCGGAAGGCGCCGCAACGCTTCCGGGCTCGCGACGCAGCGCACGCGCGCACCGCCCTGCCGCAGGAACGGCGCGACGACGCTGCGTTTCCACAGGCTCAGGCTCACGCACACCAGTTCGCCGTGCGAAACAGCGTTCATGCGGCGCTGCTTCGCGAGATGGGCGATCACGTCGAAGATCGTGCCGCGCTTGCCGGTTTCGGGATTCACGTAACGGCAGTACTGCAGGTACGCGGCATCGAACAGCTGAACCAGCGTCGCGCCGCCGCGGCGGGCTGCCAGCTCGGGCGCAGCCGGATGCCGGTCGTCGGTCAGGCCCCAGCCTGCATACCATGGCAGTCCGAACGTTGCGACCGGTTTGCCGCAGAGGAGCGCCTCGAATCCCATCTGCGACGACACCGCGTAGACCTTGCCGACCCGCTTCAGCAGCGACGGCGGGCTGACATCGAGCGGCAGCAGCCGCACCCGCGGATCCGCGTCTACATCGTCAACGAGGTAGCCGGCCTTCTTGCCGCACATCACGTCGGGATGCGTCTTGACCCAGACGGGCCTGTCCGGGTTTTCGGCGAGCGCGGCGGCCAGCATCGCACGGAACGACGATTCGTCGGCGCCGCCAAGACGCACCGCGACGTCGCCGCGCGTCTGGTCGACGACGAGGACGGCGTCGTCGCGCCAGCCTTCCGGCGGCACGAAGTCGGGGGCGTGGTTGTATTTGGACAGGCCGTGGCGGACGATCAGGGACATCGCGTGGCGCGCGTCGGCGCCGGTGTTCGCGGACTCGGCGCCGGCCGCGGCTGCTTCCTTGACGAGCGCCTCGAGACGGGACGGACGGCCTGCGTCGTAGTAGATGCCGAGGTCGTCGATGACGACGGAGAGGGCGTCGCCACCCTGCACGCCAAGCGTCACCGAGCGCAGGAAGCCGTCCTCGATGCGCAGCACGTCGACGCCGGCGCGTTCCGCCCACGCCTGCGCGCGCCGGCCGCTTTCGCGAAGGCCCCAGCCGAGCACGCCGGCCACGCCGGACAGTTGCCACGGCAGGCAGCAGCGTACGACGCCGTCGAGCCACGGGTTCGTGCCGACCCACGACCACAGGCCGACGCTCTGGAATGGAACGGCCCAGCGCGGCGGCCGGCTCACGGGCGCACCTCGTCCCGCTCAGTGGCCGTCGGCGCGGCGCGGCGCGCGGCCGGCTTGCGGAACAACGCTTTCAGCTGCTTTGCGAGACACCGCGCGTATGGCGCGCGCGCGTAATGATGGTCGAAGCGGCGACGATGGCGCCAGGACTGCTTCACGAGGCCGTCCGGACCGAGCGCATGCGGGCTCGAGTCGAGGTATGGCACGTCGTGCGCTTCGCAAAATGCCTTGACGCGGGCGTTGAATTCGAGCGCCAGCTCGGTACGTTCCCGTTGGGAAGCTGAGACCTGCTGGCGTACGGCGGCCGTTTCGTCACGCGGCGCGGCCTGATCGGCGAGGGTCGGTAACGGTGCGCTGAGCACTGCCACGCGATGCGACGCGGCGACTTCGAGGATGAAGTCGCAGTAATTGCGGATCGCTTCGTCGAGCAATTCCGGAATCGGACACGATCTGAACTCGACCAGCTTCCACAGCGAGTATGCGGTATCGACCTCGCCGAGGTTGAGCAATACCCAGTCGTGACGTGATGACGCCAGGCGATCCGTGAAACGGAGCAAGGCCGACGTGATCGAATTCCGGTTTTCAATGCCGATCGCCGTTGCACCCGGTACGTATTCGATGTCGAAACGCACGCGCGGCAGCGATACGGCAAACCAGATGTGCTCGAACACGCGGACGTGCGAGTCGCCGAGAATCAGTACCCGGGCTCGGTAGCCCGGATGCGCGGGCAGCGCGAGCCGTCGCCACACGCGCAGCGGCAGCGCCTCGTGCGTGTCTCGCGTGATCGCGCTCACCTTTCCAGTACCTCCGCAATCTGCTGCAAGCGATGCTGCCATGTGTGATGCGCGGCCACATGCTCTGCGCCGGCACGCGCGCGCTCGAGGTCGCGATCGGACGGGCCGTTTCGCAGACGCGCAAACAGTTCGCGTGCTTCGTCATCGTTCCGGACGACGTGGCAGAAGTCGGCAAACATTGCGTCGACAGACATCGCCGGCGTCGTTACCGCGATCCCGCCGCAACCGAGTATTTCGACGAGCCGCCGGGAAAACATCGTCGGCGAATCCTCGACCGTATTCACGTTCAGGGACACCACGTAGTCGCGATACATCTGCGCCGTCTGCTCGTGCCTGAGGGCATGCCGCACGTCGAGCCCGTCGAGCGCAGGAAAGCGGTAATGCGACGCCTTTCGGCCCGAATTACGATCGACCACGGTAAGACCGAGGCCGCTGCGGCACGCTGCGCCGAACAGCGTGTCCTGCCAGGCACGACGACGCACGTGATTCTCGCTGCTGTAGCTGCCGACGAAATTTGCCCGCCGGTGCTTGAAGTTGAAGCCCGTGAAGCCGTGCGTGCGCGGCTGGATCGCGAACATCAGCGTGTGCACCGACGCGTTCTCGCCCATGACGGCCTTGTAGCGTTGCACCGCATTGGCGTCGACCGTGAAGACGTGGTCGAACAGCTTCGCGCTTGCCACGAATCGCTCGAAGTGAACCGAGTCCTCCTTGTTCCAGAACACGGTGGGAATGCCGCGATCCTTCGCCGCCTGGACAAGCCTGACCAACGCGCGATTGGTTCGCTCCGGGTGCCCCGGGTAGGCGGCGATCTTGTATTTCCATCGATCGCGCAGGCCGGACCACGCCGACTCGACGAGCAGATAGTCGGGACGCGCGAATGCCAGCCGCCAGCGGTAATCGCAGGGCCCCACCGGGATGATGCGACCGTCGAATACGAGACTCGACGATGTCAATCCGTCCGCTACCAGCGCGATGGTCGGATACGTTTCAATGCTCAATCTTGGTAACCACTAACGAACGGAGGCAGGAGATCGAGGCCTCGTCACACGGGCCGTGGCGCCGGGTCACGCCACTTTCTCCAGCACCAATACACCATCGAACAAACTGCCGGAATCCTCTTCGATTCCGAAGTACGCGAGCGCGCGCAGGTTCCCGCCACGGAATGCGACCGAAAACCCGTCGTCCGGGATCGGGTTGCCCTTGAATCGGCGGGCAAGATAACGGGCCACGTCCGGATGACGATGCTCCTCGGCCCGGCTCGGGAACGGGACCAGAAAGCACGCACCGACCGGATGAGACTCGGTCGCCTCGCCGAGGCCGCTCGAGCAGAACTTCGCGAACTCCGAATCGGACGGATGTGGCAAGTCGGTCCACGGCCGCTCGAGCAGCGATTCGAGCTTTGCTGCCAGCGATGCGCGTTGCACCGACTCCCGCACGAATTGCCATTTCGTGAGTTTCACGCGCGGCTTCTGGCTTTCGCTCGGTTCGGCGCGCGGGGCGACGTCGTGATTGGCACCGTCATCCACCGGGGCCAGCTGAAGCGCGTCCAGCGTGCTGTCGTATGCGATGAATCGTTCGGACTTGAAGCCGACACTGCGCTTGAACAGGTTGATGCCGAGACCGTCGTCGCTGACGTACAGGTAGTTGATCGCCTTGACCCACGGGAATTTCTCGATCAACTCCTTCACGACACGGAACACATTGAGGTTCATGACCCCGTTCTTCACGTGTTCCTTGTGGCACAGGATGTGATTGATCTGCGCGAGTTCCCCGAACATGAATAGCGTGATGTACGAAACGAGACGCCCGTCACGCACGATGCCGAAGAATCGTTCGGTATGGTACTCACACCCGACGGTGCTCGGACTCATCACGTATACCGGCGGGTTGGAATAATAGTATTGGGGAATCGGGCGCCCCTGGCGCATCGGATCCGATGTACGGATCTCGTAGATATCCTGCTCGAAGCCCGCGGGGCCCGCGTCGAGGAATTCGTATCCGAGCTTGGTCGCCTTCTGAATCATGTTCCGGGACTTGTCGCCAATCGACCGGAGATACGCTTCCACCGATTCGGGAATCGTCAGGAATGCCGGATTCGACTTTTGCAAGCTTGCCGGCAACAATTCGCCGCTGGCAGCCTCGATGAAAACGGGATCCCGGCCGTATTTCTCGACGTTGTGTCGAGACGCGAACGCGTCCATCGACGAGAACCATTTGTCGCATTGAACGATGCACTCCGGCCCGCAGCGGTGCTTCTTCAGCAGCATGTTGGTCCGAATTGCCGGTTCACGGACGATGTTGACGGAGTGCCCGTCGTCGCGGCGCTTCTCCTTCAGCATCGAGCCGCTGAGCGTCGCGTCGCCGGATTCGAAGTTCAGGTCGAAAAGCAGAACGGGACCTTCGAAATTCCACGTCAATATCTTGAACGACGTGACCTTGGCATTGACCGCGATCCCCGTGCGAAGCTGGTCGCCGCTCATGTCGCTCTTCAGATAGCGGAAGTAGCCGACCCATGACTTCGCATAGCCCATCGCATGCATTTCGGCGTCGATCAGACCCTCGCCGTCGACTACCAGCAGCAGGTTCCTGTTCCCCGACAGGTCTCCGTTGACGATCGCGCTCATCCTGATACGCGTGTCGCACGTTGCGCGCACGCTCACTTCCAGGCCCTGCATCGCCTTTTGCAACGTCACCCGCTCGTTGTGCCATGCGGTTGCTTGCTCCACCTCCTCATGGCGAAACTTGCTTCCGGCCAGCCGCAGCTTGTCCTGAAAATATTTTACGAAACCCACGCCGCTCCCCTGCTTGTCAGACGCCCCCACACCGGTCGACCGGGGTTCCGTCGAGTACCGTTCGAGGCTGTCGAGCAAATTGGTGTAATACGCATTTATGAAATGAAACGGACTCTTCCCCCATTGGTGATCGACAGCGCCGACCAGCAGCGACGCATCGAATTGCAGGAATTGATCCTCGTCGAGATCCACGCGCATGCGCGCGTACTGCCTGCGCATGAATGCGTTTGCCTGGTCGATGTCGTCATTCGAATATGACGGCATGAAGTCCGTGCCGTCGGAGCAAGCCTTGCTCCAGTACACCTCATTGACGACCAGCGCCCTGAGACGGCCGTGCGCGTTCAGCACTGCCACGATCGCGCGCCAGCCTTCTTCCCACAGTTCGAAGAATTCGTCGGTAAACGGCCTGATCACCTGTCCGCGGCGTGACCCCGGCTCGAAACCCGACGACAGCAATTCGCCCGAGACCGTACACCGCGCACCGAGCTCGTCCACAAACAGGCTGAACCGTTCGTCGATCAGATCCACCAGCAGCAGATCGAAGCCTCCGCTGGCGAGCGTTGCGCTCAGCCCATGCGCAACGTCCGATTGCACCATCCGGCGTTGAAACGGTGACGCGATCGCGTCAAAGTCGATGCCCTCGACCTCGCCAGTTGAAAACGCAGTCGCCAATGAGCTGCGCGCCAGATAGCCAACCAGCTCGTATCGCGCGGCTTGCGGATATCGATCGGTAAAGGCGTCTCGACTGACGCAACTTCCATGGATCAGAAGCTTCGGGTTACTGCGCGCCATCCAATTTTCCTCGTGTCGCTTTCGTATTGGTCATGCAATCACGCGGTTGCCGTTGCAAAAAACGGGTCCGCGCGTCTTGCGAAATTTATTGCCGCCGTGGAACACTTACCCGATCCATCGTCAGCGAGCCTGATAATCGTCGAAAATTCCCGTTCCGTATTGCCGGTGCGCAGATCGATACCCGTTGTCGGCACCGCCTTGCCGAATTCGAATGCGCTCCAGCCGCGTATCTTGTCCTCGGACTGGCCTTTGTAAATATCGGCAATCGCCTGATGGATAATCGCACCGGCAAACGACGGCGCCGTCAGCCGGATCAACCCGTCCCCTGCCGCCGCTTCCAGCGCCGGGCCGAGAATGAATCGCTGCACCGTATCGGCCGACTCGGGCGCGTCGAACGTATCCACCACCACCACCTCGTCGGCATGGCCGACATAGATGTAGCGGTTGAACGTCGCGTCACATGCCTTCACGGCGTATGAACACGCGATCCTAACGCCGTCGTCCGATTCCTCGAATCTTTCGATCCGCCCTGACACGGGTCCGAACTTCGACTGAACCTCATGCCGCGGCAGGCCATCGAGCGACGCCGGGACAATGCCGCTATGTCCGGTGGTCGACGTAATGCATCGAGTATACGGGTTGCTCTGATCGTACGAGTAACTCCCTGCATCGATGACGACGTCCACCCCCTTGTATTGCAGATAGATCGACGAATCGTCCATCTGCTTATGCCATTCCGTCCTTCCTCCGCATACCAGCGAAAAATAGAAATCGTCCCGCTTCACCACTGCAAAGCCCGATTCGAAAAAGCAGAATGCGCCATTCCTGGACGGCAAACCCAGCTCGTATCGGGGCGAATCGCCGATCGGCGGAATCGTCCCGCCCGGAAGTACGCACAGTTCGAGCGCCCCACCTGCCCGTTCGATCAGCGCATCGATTTTCCGTCGCAATTCGTCGGCCATGTCGAGCGAGGAAAGCACCGCTCGAAGTTTCCGGTAGAGCGACAGATTGAAATTGTGATACCCGATCGTGTTTTCATTACACAGCCCGTCCCGGTCGAACGAATCGTCGGCCAGTTCAAGAACGCGGTCCGCGGCAATCGTGACGTAACCGCGGCCCGCATTATCCGACAAAAGCGCGCCCACGTAGATAAGCGACGTTGAGCCCATTAACTTGTGGTTGCCGACGCCAAGATTGCGGTCGTCTGCGAGCCATTCCGCCCACAAGTGGATTTCGCGCAGCAGTCTCGCTCGAAACTTCGGAAGTTCCGGAGCCTCGCTTTCTTCGAGCAATTGATAGCACGTCAGCAGCACCTTCAGCCGCTCGCTTGCCGAATGATCCGCGGACGGAATGGCGCCCACCATCTGCCGGTTCTCCGGCGACGCATTGAACTCCATGAAGTCGGCGATCAGATCGATCGCCATCCGGCGCGCGGATTCGTCGTTCCGACTCTGCCAGGTCGCGAGCAGACGACCGACATAGGCGAGCGAGAAATACCACATGCGATCGGCGTTCAACGTGAACGTGTGGTTCCACGGGAAGTGCTCCCCCAGGGTAACGCCGATACGCGTTGCTCCCGCCATGAACGACATCTGTGCGACACCGTCCTGCAACCAGTCCGGCGGCAGCGCATGATAGTCGGTCACCAGTCGAACGCGGTCGAGGCCGGACGGACGAGGACTCACCGAGCGCAAGAAATCGTCGGCACTCAGTACCTGTACCTCTGCTGCGTCGGCGTCGGCGTCGGCGTCCGCGCGCGACGCGCCGGCCGTTTCGCTCACTTTCTCGAGCACGAGGAACCCGTCGCAAAACGCCGCGCTCCACTCGGTCACATCAAAGAACGCCAGCGCACGGAACTCCCCGCCCTTGAAGCCTGCCTGGAAACCGCTGTTTTCGACCGGGCACCCCTTGAAACGTTTGCTCAAATATTCGGCAACACCATGACCGGTTTCCTCGCTGACCCGGCTCGGAAACGGAACGCCAATGACGGCGCCCGCCGGCTGCGCGGCCATCGAATTCGACAGCCCTCGCGACACGAACTCCACGAATCGCTCGGGAGCCGGTGCGTCGACCACCGGGACCGGACGGCCGATCTTGCTCGTCATGTGCTCGAGGGCTCCGTCGATGCCGATCGATTCGCGTACGAACGTCCACTCCGAGAGCCGCAGCTTCTCCTTCTTCCTGCCCTTCTCTTGCGCCGTCAACGCAACAGGGGTATCCGTGGGTTCGTCATGTTGCGCGTCGTCGGTCAATGCGGGAATCACGCCATCGTAGGCGAGAAAATTCCGCGGGGAAAAGCCGACGCTGCGCCTGAACGTATCGATTCCACTGTTGGGATCGGTGATGTACATGTAATTCACCGCCTTCACGTGGCGATGATGCTTGATCAGCTCATCAACCACGTGCATCACGTTGAGATTCATCACGCCGTTCGCGATGTGCTCCTTGTGACACAGGATGTGATTGATCTGCGCGATTTCGCCGAACAGGAAAAGGGTGACGTACGAGACCAGACGGTCGCCCTGGAATATGCCGACGAATTTTTCGGTATGAATGGCACAATCCACCGGGCTGGGTGAAATCACGTATTTCGGCGGATTCGAATGGAAATACTCGGGTATCGGCCGCCCCTGCCGCATCGGATCGGACGTCCTGATTTCATAGATATCCTGCCCGAACGCGTCCGGACCGACGTCCCTGAACTCGTAGCCGAGCCTTTGCGCCTTGCGGATCATGTTCCTGGATTTGTCGCCGATCGACTTCAGATACTGATCGAGCGACGCGGGAACGTCGAGCAATGCCGGCTTCGCGCGCTGCAACGACGCAGGAACCAGTTCTCCGGAGCGGGTTTCGACATAGATGTCGTCGCGGCCGAACGCCTCGGCCTGCGAGCGCAGGCTGAAATCGTCCATCGACTCGAACCAGCGATTGCAATGCGCGACGCAGTTGAAACCGCATCCCGATTTCCGTACCAGAAAATTCGCCGACAGCGGGCGCGTTCCATCGGCAGTCAACGCGTGCCATTTCTTCATGACCTTCCTGGCTGCTCCAGGAAATTCGGGCACGGCGGCCTCGCTCGTCAGAACCACGTCCTGGAGCACGATCGGCGTGGTCATGTTCCACGGCCGAATCTGAAAGCCGGTGATCTCCGGCACCGCGTCGAACTCGAATTCGATCCGGTCACCGTTGATGAACGGCAACAGGTACTTGTAAAAGCCCGTCGTCGTCTTGATGAAGCCGATCTCTGCTGCCTTGACCTCGGTCAGTTGCTCGCCGGTGATCACGAAGAGCAGGTTCGCCTTTTCCGGCGGCGCCCAGCCGATCATGGCGGACAGGCGCACCGACGTCTTGTGTTCGATGCCGAGCCCGCCGCTCAGAACCCCGTGCCCGCGATTCAATACAACCTGATCAATCCATGCTTCATTCATAGCGAAACCGCGCCGTATTTGTCGATCGCAAGCTCACACGCCTGCTTCATTTCCATGAGATTTCCGTAGGTCATTGCACTTGGATAACGATCAATGCCCGGACACTTTTACCATTTCGATTTCGTCCGGCCCGGACTGCGCCAGCTTGACCAGAAACGCATTGATCGCCTCCTTCGGGGGCGGCTCGTGGCCTTGTGCAAGACTGCCGAGATGCAGAAAGAACCTGTCCTCCAGCCAGCCCCAGTATTCGCTTCCTGTGAATGACGGCAGGCTGGCTTTCTCCAGAAACGGTTTCAGATGATAGTCGGTGTGCCAATCCGTGAAATTCTGAAGATAAATCACCCGATTCTCGATGCCTTTGTACGCGCCCCCCAGATCGGCCACGGCGACACCATCAAGTCTCTTCTGAAGTTCGCCGAGATCGTCGGTGCCAAAACATACGCGCCCGAAGTTCCGTACGGCCATTTCCTCGAATGCCAGAATCGACGTCTGCGGATTCCATACGAAGGCCGTCGAGTCCGCAAACTTCGTAGACAGATAAAGCGAAGCGAAGCCTCCCCCCGATCCCCCCCAGAACACGAGTCGTTCCGGAGCGAGGACCGAACGGACCTTTCGCGTAATCAACTCGTACACGTATTGCAGCGGCGTCGTCGACGTGCCGACGTGCCATGCGAGCGTCAGGCTCGGGTCCAGCAGCAGCGCCGGGTCAGAGAAAATGAGGATCGAGCTGTTTACGTTGCTCATCATCGATACGCCGCTGAACACCGGCAACTTGAATACTTCGGACCGCGGGGCGTTGCCATGCAGGAAGCAAAAGAGCGCGGGGCTGCCGCGGTCGACGACCAGAAACTCCAGCAACAGATCATTGACCGGGACGATATGGGCGGAGCTTTCAAGCGTCGGTGCAGCCAGGAACTCGCTGATGCTCGCCCAGACCTTTGGCGGATACCGGCCGGCGTCACGCGAATCCGCGTATCGTTCCGACAGGCCCGCCACTGACGGGCTTGTAAGCGCAGCAAAGGATTTGAGCGTAACGAGATCGCTCGCCCCCCAGGTCTGCACATTGAAGTGCACGACACCGGCAAACGCTACGGCCTGCGAGAATTCCCAATCGATCGAAACGGTTCCCGCCGTCGTGGGGATGTACCTATACCACCATCCGTGGTGCGAATGCACGAATCCCATTTGCTCGAGATCCTCAGGCGGCTCTTCGAACTCCACTTGGACCATCGCCTGATTGAGTCCTGTCAGCGGTCCGCAATGCAGATCGAAGCAGAGGGTGAATCGATTCACATCCGTGATATCGAGCGAAAATTGCACTCCCGTGTCGGAGAGCAGAATACCATCCAGCGAGTGGTGGCAATTCCGGCTTTGTTGCATCATGGTTCAGGTCAGCAAAAACGTATACAAATGATCCGAAAGTGGTGAGCAATGAATCAGCTCGCAAAAAATCGGTCGGTTTTATTCGCAAATGCTTTCGCGGCATCCGAGCATTGCTCCGGGTCGTCGCCATTGAGCATCACAATCGACGAGAACTCGCCGGCGACACGACCATTCCGCATGTCGATCCCCGTCGTCGCCGAAATTTCGCCAAATTCGTATGTACTCCAGCCTCGTACCTTGCCGTCCGTCTCGCCACGGTAAAAGTCGACGTGCTGCGACGAGTGAACGATCGCGCCCTCAAACGAGTCGCCCTTCAGCTTGACGATCCCCTCTTCCGAAAACGCCGAAACATTGGGCGCAAGGAGAAAACGTTGTACGGCATCGTCGAGATTCGGGGATTTGACCGAATCCACGATGACGACTTCGCCACCCCAGTGAACAAAGACGAATCTCCGGAAGCTGGTCCAGCAGCCGGGAACGGTATAAGCGCATTCGATACGCACGCCGTCGTCGCTCTCGTCGAATCTGAGGATGCTGCCCGACACCGGCCCGTACTTCGCAATCAGGTCATATCGCGGCAAGCCGTCAAACTGGGACAGGAACACACCACTGTGCCCGGCCGACGACGAGATACACCTTGTATGCGGGTTGCGCTGATCGTACGAGTAGCTGCCGCCATCGATAAAGACGTCCTCGCCCTTGTACTGCAGATATATCGCCGTATCGTCCATGTGCTTGTGCCAGTTCGTTCGCCCGCCACAAATCAGCGACATATAGAAATCATCGCGCTTGACGACGGCAAAACCGGAATCAAAGAAGCAGAACGACTTGTTCAGTGAGGTGACTCGCGATTCATACCGCTGGGAATCACCGATCGGCGGGATCATTCCGTCCGGAAAGACGGACAGTTGCAGCGCCGTCATCGCCTTCTCGAGTATCGGCTCGATCTCGACACGCATCTCGGCAGCTATCCCGAGTGTTTCGAGTGCGTCGTAAACCTGCGTATACAACGACAGATTGAAATTGTGGTATCCGATGGTATTTTCATTGCAAAGTCCGTCTTTATCAAAAGACTCCTTGAGCAACGCCTGCACCCGACGTGATGCCGTTTCCAGATACACCGCCCCAGCCTCGTTCTTGAGGAGCGCATAGGTATAGAGGAGCGACATGCACCCCATCAGCTTATGGTTGCCGACGCCAAGATTGGACTCCTCCGACAACCACTCCGCGGAATAGTGCACTTCCGCGAGCAGCCGCGGCATGAGCGCGGCAATCGCATCGTCATCAGTATCCTTGACGAGCTGATGCAGGGTAAGCATGACCTTCAGCCGCTCCGCGGTGGCATGGTCCGCCGAAGCGATGCCGTTGACGTTGGCACGGTTTTCGGGAATGGCGACGTAATCGAGATAGTCGGATGTCAGTGCCAGCGCGAGCTTCAGCGCCGGCTCGCTCCGCTCCGTCTTGAACGTCGCAAGCAGTCGCCCGATGTAAACCAGCGAGTAATACCACATCCGCACCGAGCTGTTCGGCAGCTCGGAATTCCATTCGAATTTTTTATTCAGGTCGACATCAATGATCGTCCGCGCGTAGGGAATACACATTTTTGCCGTATTTCCGGATAACCAGTCGTCAGGCAGTGGCTTATACTCCTCGACCAGATTGATTCGATCCAATTCGGTCGCCCCCGACGAGATCGACGACATGAATGCATCCCGTGTTACGAACGTTGCCTGTACCTTTGGGGCTGCAATCGTGTCAGCACGTACGCCGGCCTTTCCGAATTTCTGAAATGCCTCGGTCAAGCCGCGTACGTTGCTGTGTCCAATCGCCGTCACTTTCTCGAGTACCAGCAGCCCCCTGAAAAACTGAGCTTCATCGTCGCTGACGTGAAAGTAGCCCAGTGCGCGAAAATCGCTTCCTTTGAACGCAGTCTCAAAGCGTTCATCGGCAATGGGGCTCGTCTTGAAGCGTCGTTGCAGGTAGTTGGAGAGTTCGTCGTCCGACTCAGGTATGCGATCCGGAAACGGAACGGCAAAGCAGCTTCCCGGGTTCCAGTCGATCACCATCTCGCTCAGTCCCCGCGACACATAGCGTTCGAAGTCGTGATAGGCCGGCATCGGCAGACGCGTGACCCGGCGGCCCAGCCGTTTCTCGATTTCCTGCATGACATCGCCGGTCACGTTCTCACGCCTGAACGTCCATTCGGTATCCTTCGCCTTGATCCTTACAACAGGCGCCGACTGCGCAACGGATTCGACCGCGGGTTTCCGGGCAAGCGTACGCTTCGAATACAGGCGCATGACGCTGTCGTACGTCACGAAATATGCGTCTCGAAATCCGACGCTTTCCTTGAAGTGATTGATCCCGCCCTGTGATTTGCCGAGATACAGGTAATTCAGATACTTCACTTCCGGCTGGCATTTGATGAGCTCGTCCACAACGTGAAACACGTTGAGGTTCATCACACCGCTGTTTGCATACTCGCGATGGCAGAGAAGATGATTGACTTGCGCGAGTTCGCCGAACAGGAAAATCGTGACATACGAGACGAGTCGATTTTCCTTGAACACGCCATAGAACCGCTCCGTATGCAACCGGCAACCAACCGAGCTCGGATTCAGTACGTGAGTGGGCGGGTTGGCGTAGTAGTACTCCGGGATCGGACGCCCCTGGCGCATCGGATCCGAGGTTCGGATCTCATAGATGTCCTGCTCGAATCCGTCAGGGCCGATCGCCCTGAACTCGTAGCCCGCTCGTCGCGCCTTCCGAATCATATTGCGCGACTTGTCACCGATCGACGACAGGTATTTGTCGATCGACTCGGGAATCTCCAGCATCGCCGGTTGAGCGCGCTGAACGCTCGCGGGAATCAATTCCCCGGTATCGCTTTCGATGTAAACGTCGTCACGCCCGAACTCGGCGCGTTTCGTGCGAGTTTCGTAACCATCCATCGATGCGAACCATTTATCGCAATGGGCTACGCACGCCGGACCACATGAAGTTTTCCGAACCAACAGGTTGGCGGCAAGCGGACGCTGGTTCTGCGTATTGAGCGGCTCCCACTTTCTGACGATCCGGCGCGGTCGCGCATGCACGAAATGGACTTCCGGGATCGGACAGACGAGTCGAATATCCTCGAGCATCACGGGCGGCACCCCGACGCCCCATAGCCGAATGTTGAAAGACGTGACTTCCGGCAGGACATCGAATGCATGAACCAGGATATCGCCGTCCAAGGACGGCTTCAGATAACGATAGTAGCCCCCGTTGGTCCTTGCAAATCCGATTGCGGCTGCATGCTGCTCTGTCAGGCCTTCACCGTTGATGAGAAGAAGCAGATTCGTGTCGTTCGGCAATCCGCCCGCGATCGTCGCGCTCAGTTCGACCGTCGCTCTCTCGTTCACGCACGCGACGCAGTAAATCGTCGGCTGCCGCTCACTCAACACAACGCGGTCCAAGTATTGTTGGCCCATCTTTCCCCTGCACGATCATTATCGACGGTGCAGCTCGGTATGTCGCTCGAGCTACGCTCCGCCAGTTTTCAAGGTCTCGCTACCACGTGCACGATCATCGGCGCAAGCAGCGTCATTCGCATCCATGCGCCACAGTCAGCAGAACGCCGGTCGTGAACACGGTTTCGCGACTGGCCCGAATGCGCGTGCGACACTTACCCTCGAGCACGGCCGCACGACTTGTCGGACACGGCGCCCCGATCAATCCCGAAAGCAGGCGATCTCGCGCTCGATCACCAGCTCGTGACCGCTTTGCCGTCGTACTCGGCGCGCCGCTTCGACGCTCATCGCCACAAACCTGTCCGGGTTTTCGGCCAGGGCCAGCATGCCGGCCGCAATCGCATCCGCATCCTCCTCCGGCGCGAGCACGCCGCAGGATTCGTCAACGAACTCCGGAATCGCCGCGACGCTGTTCGTGACCGGCACGAGGCCCGACGCCATCGCCTCGTCGCGCGAAACGCCTTGCGTGTCCATCCGCGACGGACACAGGAAAATTCCGTATTCCTTATGCAGGTCGGCAATCTCGCGTTGCGTCAGGAAGCGTCGCTCGATCCTGACGTTCGGGAATGCACGAAGCGGCTCGACCGTCTCGTCGAACAGGACGCCATCGCCGACCAGATGGAACTGCATCTCGCTGAAGCCCGGCTTGTCCGAGAGCGCGAGAATCGCCCGCACGCTCAGATCGTTGCCGTACACCTTCGACGCATACGGCCGGATCGACAGCACCTTCTTTCTCAGTTCGACATCTTTCTCGACGTAGTTGAACCGTCTGGTATCGATCGGATTGTGGATGACGCTGTATGCGTCGTTCGGCAGCACGACCCCGAGATCCTCCATCGCCGTCGTCGCAAGATATTGCGAAACGAAGACGAGATGGAGCGACGACGGCCGTTCATTCAACACGTCACGCCAGAACGCGAGGCGCTTCTCGCTCTTTGCCGCAGCCGCGGTGCGCTGCTCGCCATCGTCGTAGAGGAACGCCCGTCGCTCGAAACTCTGAATGTCGGCACCATGGGCCCACACGACGATCTTCATGCGGTCCGCGTGTTGCTTCAGCACCTGCCACATTGCCTCGTCGAGGAAATGGACGAGCACGGAACGGTATCGCCCCGTCTCCAGCAATCGGTTCAGGACATCGGCGCCGCCCGTCATGACGTCGATGTTCTCGAACTCCTGGTACTCCGCCATCTGTTCGGCGCGGAAACGGAACACGTCGCTGCGCACGCCGTGCTCCCGATAGCCGCGCACCCGGCTGTGCACGAATCCGTTGCGATAGAGATCGTCATACGACGGATAGTGATTCGTCAGCACGAGGTGCTGCCCTTGCGCGAACACGTCGGCCGGCAGAAGCGACCGGTGGCCGAGCAGCAACGATTGAACGCGCGCGGAGCCGCCCGCATACACGCGCAGGCCAAGCCGCAAGTACGCAGTGTTCGCGGGCAGCTCGACATCGTGGTTGCGGTTGGCGGCTTTGACCACGTGGCCAATTCGCGTCTTCGCGGCATCGAGAAACAGCACGGTGATCTGAAGATTCAGGCCGGGCGTGGTTTCCAGATGGAACCGCAGGTGACCATTGTCGACCGAAAGCGCCGACGGCTCGAAATCCCGGTCTGCATACCAGTATTCATGCGTGCCGTCCGGCAACGCCGAATCGACCTGCAGGCAGCCGCCGCGCTCGACCATCGATACACGGCTGTTGGCGGGCGCCTTCGTCAGCATTGCTGCGAGGTCGCCGCCACGCAGTTGCGGAAGCGCGGCGCTGTCGACCTTCTCGGGTTCGATCGCTTCCGCCCGCTTCTGGATTTCGGCCAGTGTCAAACCCTGGTCGGCCATAACCGCATCGTCGACGGCCGCACGACCGGCGTCATCGAGTGCGACACCGCTGCGACAGTAGTTGAATTCGTCGACGGCAAAGCCTGCATCGCTCTCGAACTGTGCGGTGTACGGTTCCCTCATCCATTCGCGCAGCGTGACGCTCGGCAACGTATCGAGGCGCGCGATACCGGCTCGTGCCGGCACGCTCTGAACGTGTTTGTAAGCCGCTTCGCCGCGGATCAGCGACAGGCCCTTGCTGCTCGACCATACATATTGTGCGACCTTGCCGATCGCAAGTGCATTCGAGTATCGCGTGGCCAGTGCGAGGTCGGTCAGGTAGTGCTCACCGTAATGATCGTCCGCGACCATGACGGACAGCCATGCGGCCGGCGACGCGAGCGTCGGCAGCGTCACGGTGTCGGATTCGAGCGCAGACAGCACGCGCACCGTGTCCCCGTCCGGGATCCCCGTCGGGCTGAACTGCTCAGGCACGATGAGCACCAGCGTCTTCGATTCGTATCGCTGTCGCGCGAACGACTGCAGGATCCGATCCGTCTGTACCTGATCCTTCGCATAACCGATCACGACGATCTGCGGCAGCAACGACGGTAACTTCTCCTCGCTGACCTTCGAGATCACGTAAGCGAGCCGATCCTGATAGGTATGCTCGCGCATCACCTTGCGCAACGCGGCGAGGCGAAGCTTGCGCGTGCCGGCTTCGTCGCCGCCCAGTGCGTCGAGACGCCGCCGGATTTCCGATCCGCTGTCGCTCGTCACGACCAGGTCGCCGAACATCAGGCGCACGCCCCGCGAGAAATTGCTGACCGTGATCGTGTTCGATGCCAGCAACTCGAACACGCGGCGCGCAAACATCGATTGCGATTGCTTGATCGAGTTCAGATTGATCGCGTATTTGTAACCCTTGTACGCCTTGTCGATTTCCGAATACGGAAGATTGCCGACGATGAACGGCTGATACTCTTCCGGGAACTGGTAACTCGAATCGTTCTTTCCGTAGTTTCTGTCGTAGATCTCGAGCGGTCGATACTCGGGCAGATTCACGATGAAGTTCCCGAGATCGCGTGTCCGCTCCGGGTACCGGACGTAATAGGCGCCTGCGAAACAGAACGCGTCTTTCCGCTCGTACTTCTCGATCGGGTTGTTGACGATCGGCTGCGCGGCGAACGGCAGCAGATAAACGCGCTCGTGCCCAAGCGCGGACTTGTATCGATGAATGCAGTCGATATCCGTCGTGAAGACAAAGTCGAACAGCTTCGCTGTCGAAAGGAACGTCTCGAAGTGGACAGGATCCTCCTTGTTCCAGAAGATCGTCGGGATCTTGTGATCGCGGCACCACTGGACGATACCCACGACTTCCTGGCTCATGTGGCCGACCTTGCTGCCCCAGAGGTCGTCCTTGCCCCGCCATGCCGACTCGATGAACAGCATGTCCGGGCTGAACGCGCTCAGCTCGGTCTGCCAATGCGTCGGCGTCAGCTGCAGCAGATTGCATTCGGGATCGTACGAACCGAACGTAAACTCGTCCATGATCGCCGCCACCTTGAGCTGCTTCATGCGATGCGCGAGTTGTTGCCCGTTGTCGTCATGCAGCCCCTGCAATCGTGCGCGTGCAGCGTCGGCAACATGCTCGATGATTTCGCTTCGCCGCGGGCCGGAAATGCCGGGCACGGCGGGCCTCGCATGCCCCGTCTTCTGTCCCTTCAGGCTTTTCTCGTGGCGTCGCTGCCTGGACAACTTGTGAATCGCCAACAGCTTGCCCGGCAGCGCGAAAAAGCCGCCCCATGACTTGGTGCCGAAAATCAGCGCGTGTCCCAACTGGAACGACAGCGTGTTCTTGGTGCGCAGCACCTGCTGATTTGCGGCGATCAGCTGCTGGCGCAGGCGCTCGACATGCGCGTTCGCTTCCGTCAACGCAACCTTGTGGCGGACGGCATCCAGCTTGATACGCTCGAGAGTCGAGATGCTGGCCTTGCTTTCCGATCGCTGAACCGAAAGCGTCGAGCGAAGTTCTTGTCGCTCCGCCTCGCGGCTGCCGCGCTCCGCTTGCAGCGCATCGATTTTTTCCTGAAGCGACGCAAGTCCGTCGGTGTGCAGCTGTTCCTGCTGCTTCGACAGCTCGCTTGCCGATTCGATTTCCGTGGTCAACTTCCCGATCGTCTCGCTGCGCCGCGCGAGTTCGCTCTCGAGCGTGTCGAGCTCGCCCGTCAGACGGTCAATCCGCTCCGTGTATTCGCGCGCCGTCGATTCGAGCGCGTCGATCATGAGTTCTGTGTCGGCGCGATATTGCGCGAAATCCGTGCTTTCGCGTTCACGCAACGCATTCAATGCGTCGTATGTCGAAGCAAGCTCGGCAATCTTGTGGTTCTGTCGGACGTCGTCCTCCAACCGGTGCGCGAGCTGCTCCTCGAGTTCGGCGGTCTTGCGGCGTGCAGCCTCCTCGACGTCGCGCAGCCTTTGAATCTCCGCGTCCAGTTGCGCGATTGTCTCGTCCTGGTTCGATCGCTCCGCTCGCAAGGCCGCACATTGCTCCGCATACTGGTCGCATTCCTGTCTCAATGCGGCCGACTCCCGGATTCGCCGGTCCTCGAGATCCGCAAGGGACGTGTTCAGCGCGGCGATTTCCGCGTTGAGCCGAACGATGTCGTTCGACTGATTTCCGCTCAGGTCCCGCAGCGTTTTGATCTCTGCCGTCAGATGCGCGCGCTCACGCCCGGCCTCCGCTTCGGCAGCAAGCTGCGCGACCCGCTGGTCGTTCAGATCGGCTGACAGCTTCTCGGCACGCGACACGAGATTGGCTTGCTTCGCGTTCAGCGACGTCAGTTGTTTTTGCACGCGTTCGCGCTCGGCCTGGACACGCCCCAGTTCCGCGTCGAGCGTCGAGGCGCGTAATTCGAGGACGCGATTGTCGCCGACCGCGCGCTGGAATTTCGCCTGCGCCTCTTCCAGTTGATGCCGAACGGACGCGGTTTCTTCCTGCACTCTTGCCAGCTCCGCCGACGTGCGCGATTCCAGCTCGGCTGCCCACCGCTGCCAGTCGTCGAGGCGTTCCTTGTTGGTCGCGTCGGCCTGCTCCGACAGCGCCTGCCGAACCGACAATTCGTGTTCGTTCTCTGCCAGGCGCCGTCCATATTCGGACGCTGCGTTCCGCGCTTCGTTCAGCTCGTGACGCGCGGCGTCCAGTGCGGCCAGATTCTTTTCCATCTGCGCCTTGAGCGCGGCAACGCGGTCCGCCGCACTTCGATGATCGGCGCTCGTCGCGTCGAAGCGCTGCTTGATCGCCGCCAGATCCGTTTCGAGCGCGAGCTTGTCGGCGGCCAGATCACTGACCTGCGACTTGTACAGCGCGACCTTCTCGGTCGCCGTGCGGTACTTGTGGTTCGCGTCGCCAAGCCTCTGCTGCGCTTCGTGCAATTGAAACCCGGTGTGGTAAATGCCTTGCGCGACTGCATGGCTCAAGCGGGAATGAAGCTGCTCGGGCGTTGTCTGTTCGTTCGGAACGAACAGATGCGTCGGCGTCGCGTTGAAGGTTTCCCAATACCCGTAGCCGAGCGCTGCGAGATGGTCATTGACTGCGAAGAACTGACCTTCGTCGAGACACTCGACGTAGATCAGCGGACGGTCCTTTTCCAGCAGCTTCGACGCGCCGCGGAGAACGTCCAGCTCCATTCCCTCGACGTCGATCTTGACCAGCTTGACAGGCGCATCGAACGCAAGCGAGTCGAGGGTGATGACATCGATATCGCCCTCTCCCACTTTCACGGACTGCGCGCCCAGATTGTCGACGTGAATTTCGGCGAACCGGCCTTTCCCGTTCGCCGCGCCGACCGCACATTGCCGTACGGTCATGTGCTCGCCGGCCCCGTTCTCGTTGATGCTCCTGCGCAGCGCGTCGCAAAGCTCCGCATTCGGTTCGAATGCGATGACCTCGCTGCCGGACACCATGGCCATGTACAGCGCGTGGTTGCCGATGTTCGCGCCAACATCGAGGATCAATTGCCCGGGCTGCACCCGCGAAGCCATGTCCTCGAGCATCGCGTGTTCATAGGGCTGGCCCTCGCCGCTGATCCGGCCCTGGATATAGTCGGTCGTCGCGTGAGGAAGCAGTATTTTGTAATACGTGTTTCCAACATGCAGTTCACAGTAGCTGTCGTCCGATTCGACATTCACGCTCATACCGACTTCCTTGCCTCGTTATCGTTCGAATTCGCCCGTCCGCCACACTCGGCCGACGAGCGCTGGGGCCCTCTCAGGCCCAAATACCCTTTGCATCGACGAGCCGCTGGTCCGCACGCAGCTCGGGCTTGACTTCCTTGAAGTGCGCATGGTCCACGAGCATGACGAGCACGTCCGCCTGCTTCACCGCGTCATCCCGCTCCGTCAACTGAGCGCCGAACGCGCCCAGCCCGTTCGGAATCGCTTCGATATGGGGCTCGACGGCCATGACCTGCCCCGGATAGGCCTCGGCGAGCTTGTGTGCAATGTCGAGCGACGGGCTTTCGCGCAGATCGTCGATGTTGGGCTTGAATGCGAGCCCGAAGCACGCGATCCGGATATCGGACGGCGACTTGCCGGCCTCGCAGAGCGACTCGATTTGCGCGCGAACCTTGTTGATCACCCAATGCGGTTTCGAATCGTTCACTTCACGCGCCTGCCGGATCAGCCGCGCCTGCTCCGGCGTCTTGTTGACGATGAACCACGGATCGACCGCGATGCAGTGTCCGCCGACGCCCGGGCCCGGTTGCAGGATGTTGACCCGCGGATGGTGATTCGCGATGCCGATCAGTTCCCAGACATTGATGCCGAGCTTGTCGCAGATCAGCGAGAGCTCATTCGCGAACGCGATGTTGACGTCGCGGAACGCGTTTTCCGTCAGCTTCGACATTTCGGCCGTACGAGCATCGGTGACCAGCAGCTGCCCCTCGACGAACGTGCGGTAGACCTCTTGCGCACGCACGGCGGACGCATGGTTGACGCCGCCGATCACACGATCGTTCTCGATCAGCTCCCGGATGACCTGGCCAGGCAGCACCCGCTCCGGGCAGTAGGCAACCCACACATCGCATTCGTCCTGGTCCTTGGTCGGGAACGTGAGGTCCGGACGCGCGTTCGCCAGCCATTCGACCATTTGCTCGGTCGTACCGACCGGCGACGTCGATTCGAGAATCACGACGTCGCCTTTCTTCAGAACCGGCGCGATCGATTCGCTCGCGGCCTTCACGTACGACAGATCGGGTTCGAAATTGCCGTGGAAAGGGGTCGGCACGGCGATCATGAAAGCATCGGCGGCTTCCGGACGCGTCGTTGCGCGCAGCCACCCTTCCTTGACAGCAGCATGGACGACGATATCGAGTTCCGGTTCGACGATGTGAATGTCGCCGCGGTTGATCGTGTCGACCGCATGCTGGTCGATATCGACACCGATCACCTTGATCTTGCGCGACGCGAGAACGGCTGCCGTCGGCAAGCCGATGTAACCCAGCCCGATGACGGAGATAGACTGAATGGAATGTTTCACGGGACGTCCTTGATGATGTGATGGCTCGCGGCAAGTCGTCGACTTGCCGCCTGTGACAGGTCTGCGGACAAGCGGCACGCTTGTCCCGAACGCGGAATTACTCGGCGAATGCCTGCGTGGCGTCGGAAGCGACGGCCGTGAGCTGCACGTCGCTGCGGTCACCACCGCCTGCGAGCTGATCGACGATGCGCTTGCACGCGAACCCATCCCCATACGGGTTGTGCGCGCGCGCCATTTCCTCGTAGCGCACCGGATCGTCGAGCAATTCGCGACAGGCGGAGACAATTCGACTGCTGTCGGAGCCAACCAGACGAACCGTGCCGGCGGCGACCGCTTCGGGCCGCTCCGTCGTGTCACGCATCACGAGCACGGGCTTGCCGAGCGACGGCGCTTCCTCTTGAATCCCGCCCGAATCGGTGAGGATCACCGTTGAGCGCGACATCAGATAGACGAACGGCAGATAGTCCTGGGGATCGAGCAGGTGAACGTTCGAAATACCGGAGAGAATCTCTTCGGCCGGCAGCTTGACCTGCGGATTCAGGTGAACCGGATAGACGAAATCGACGTCCGGATAATGTGCCGCGAGCTGGCGGATCGCCTGACAGATGTTCCGGATACCGTCGCCGAAGTTCTCACGCCGGTGAGCCGTCACGAGCACCATGCGACGCCCGTCGCGCAGCGACGGAAACACGCTGCGCATCTGGCTCTGCAGCGCGTCGTCCCGCTCGAGGCGCCGGGTCACCGTCAACAGCGCGTCGATGACGGTATTGCCCGTCACGATGATGTCTTCGTCGCGCACGCGCTCCGCGAGGAGGTTCTCCCGCGACGCCACGGTCGGCGCGAAATGGATGTCGGCGAGTTGCCCCGTCAGCTTGCGATTGCCCTCTTCTGGCCACGGCGAATACATGTCGCCGCTACGCAGCCCCGCTTCGACGTGTCCCACCTTGATCTTCAGGTAGAACGCCGCAAGCGCGCTGGCGAACGTCGTGGTCGTATCGCCATGCACGAGCATGTAGTCCGGTCGAAACGATTCGAGCACGGGTGTGATCTCGTTCACGATATCGCACGTGATCGACTGCAGCGTCTGCCCCGCCTTCATCAGATTCAGGTCGTAGTCCGGCTTTATCTCAAAAAGCTCCAGGACTTGGTCCAGCATTTGCCGGTGTTGCGCGGTGACGCATACGCGACAGTCCACACCCGGCTTCCCCCTCAGCGCATGCACCAGTGGCGCCATCTTGATCGCCTCTGGCCGCGTGCCAAACACGGTCAGAATTTTCATGATTTATTTGTTGCTTTTGTATTCGCCCCAGTCGGGGCAATTCGCCGGGATGCGCTCGTGCCAAGACGCGCCGCGGCCCTCTTTTTGTTACGTTACGCAATCCGTAACCGCGTAACGTAACGCCCTGCCAAATCACCAGAAGATCACCTTCGCGGCCACCGCCATCTGATACAGGATCTGCGTGATCCCGCGCGCGATCTCGATGCTCTTCGATCTCACCTTCGGCAACACCATCAGCTCGTCGCCTGCAGCAATCTTCGTACCACCTTCGGCAAGCTCAGCCTTGCCGTTCTGGTGAATCACGACGATCTTGCTGTTGTCGGCCTTCTGCGTGTAGCCGCCAACATGCGAGATGTAGTCGTTCGTCGTCATGCCCGACTGCCATTCGACGGCATTCGGGAAGAGCACCTCTCCATGCACCATGACAACGCTGGTTCGTTCGGGGATATTGATGACGTCGCCGTCCTCGAGAATCACGCTCCCCATCGTCTGCTCGTTGAGAACGACTTGCCCCTTGAACTCGGTCTTGCTGGCAAGCGCGGCAAACTTCGTGATGTTCTCCGCTTCCTTCGAACGCAGGTTCGCTTCCTCGCTCGTTGCGGACGGCGCCGACAGCGCCCCTTCCTGGAGCTTCTGCAGTTCGACGGCGAGCATTTCCTTCTGCCTGTCCGCCACTGACTTGCGGAACAGCTGGGCTTCGTCGACACGCGACAACGGATTCGTCCTGACCTGCGCCAGCACCTGGGCCATCGTCGCGCCGTACGGCAGCACGAGCGCGTGCTCGCCGGAATGCGCGCCTTCGACGCGGACCTGAATCGTGCCGGCGTAGCGGTCCGACGTGACGAACAACTGGTCGCCGTCGTTGAGCTTGATATTCGCTGCCTGGGAAATCGGGTAGTACTCGCTCGTCCGCTCCGTGCCCTGACGACGCACGATGCTGACGTGTGTCGCGCCCGGCTTCGGCCGCGCCACGGCCAATGCCTGCTGCATCGAGATCACGGGCGCCGCGAACTCGAAGTCGTACGCGTTGTACACCTCGCCGCGAACCGTGAAGATGTGCTCACGCGGCCCCACGACGATCACATCGCCATCGGCCAGCTGCAGCTGGTCGATCGTGCCGTTCAGCAGGAAGTCATAGAGGTTGAAGTGCTTGCGCACGACGCCGCCCCGCTTGACTGTCACATCGACGTAGCTGCCCCGGTCGACGTCGACACCGCCGGCCTTGTCGATATAGGACAGAATGCTCTCGGACGCGATGCCGCCATACATGCCAGGCTGCTTCACGTACCCCGTGACGTACACCTTCACCGGCTGCGCAACGTCGAGGCTCGCATAGACGTTCACGTTCGCCTTGTAGACCTTGCGCACTTCGGCGAGCACGCGGCCGTTCAGGTCGGCGTTGCGGACACCTGAAACCGTGACTGGCCCGACATTCGGCACGAAGATATTGCCTTGCGGATCGACGACCAGCTGCCCGTCGAATGCGAATGCGCCCCACATGCGCAGCGTCACGGTGTCGCCGATGCTGACCTGGTAACCGGGATTGAAGCCGGTGCCGCGGCTGTTGTGGAAGGTTCCCCCGAACAGCTGCGAGCCGAACATGTTGTTCGGCGCCTGCGGCGCGACGGTGACGTCGACAGGGCTCGGGGCAGCGCCGCCTGGGCCGCCCTGCTGACGAGAAAGCCTGCCGCCCTGAAGCGCGAGCGATGCCGCCGCCACGGCGTCGGGGTTATAGCTGAAGCCGGTCGAGGTCGTGCCGCGCATGCTGCCATCGGCGGCGCCTTTCGCCGAAGTCGAGCCACTGTCGCCCTCGGTCGTCGAAAGTCCGAACAGCGCGTCGCTAATTCCCGCGAAAGCACTTGTGCTTGCGGCAGTCAGGACGAGCACCGCCAATGCCTTCCGGCTTCTTGATAAATTGGTCATCTCAAATTTTGCGTCCCCGTCGACGGCCGCGCGATTTCAACCACCCAGTCCGCGGCAACGACGGCAACAGCACCCGGTTTTCTTATTTGGCGGAACGTGGTGCTGCCTGATATTGGCAGCACCCGATCCTCATACGGACCTGCATCAGGTCCGGTGATCCTCGATGATCGCCTGCGTCAGCCTGATGACACCAAACAACAGCAACAGACCCACTGCGAGCGACGTCAAAATGTGAAGCTTGCGCGGATACTCGGCCTCTTCCGGCAGGTTCGGCGTCACGATCACCGAAAGACTCTTGGCCTTATGAGCCGATTCGATGCGTGCCTTCTCGAACGTCGACAGCGAGACCTTGTACAGGTCCGTCGCAAACTGCAAGCGTGCCTTGAGTTCCGCATACTGCGCGGCCGTGCGGTTCATCTTGCCGTCGCCGGGCGCACTGAGCTTGGCCCTCTCGACCGCAATCTGCGCGGTCAGCGCCGACAGCGCATTGCGTTTGGCCACGACAGGCGGCGCATCGTCATTCATGTAAGTGAGCAGATTGCGCAGTTCCGCCTCGAGCTCCGCCTGCTTGGACTGCATCTCCACCACCATCCGGCCGCCCGCCTCGGCGCTTGCGGTCGGATCCAGCATCCCGGTCTTGTTCTCGAACGCGATCACCGCATCGCGCGCAACCTTCACTTCGTCGTACGAGCGGTCGATTTCCTCTCGCGCGAACTGCATGTCGTTTCGGGAAATGCGATGCGACAGTTCATTCAGGAACGTCTCGCTCTCACTGACGAGCGCCCGATTGAACGTCCGCGCGAACTCCGGCGTCAGCCCCTGCGTACGGATCGTCATCATCCCGGTCTTGTCATCGACGTCCACGCTGACGCGGCGCAGGTAGTACTTCAGCATCTCTTCGCGCGTCGCACTCGGCGAAAGCCGGTTGGGCAAGTCGAGGCCGACATGACCGAACACCTGCTTCAGCTTCAGCCGCGCATCGATTTTCGCGAGCATGTCCGGCGACTCGATGTACTCCTTGAGCACGATCGCATCGTCGCGCGCAGAAGCATCGCCGCCACCGCCCAGCAAAGCCTGGATGTTCAGCCCCGAGCCAACGGATCGCCCCGAATCCTTCACCTGCACCATCGATTCGCTGACGTAGCGGTCCCGGGAAATCAGCCCGAGATACAGACCGCACGCGACGAGCGGCACCGCAATAAGCGAAACCTGCAGCGGATGCTTGCGCAGCTTACCCAACCAATCAGACATTGTTCTCTTGTTTGTAGACTTCGATCGCTTCGTTCACGTCCGGGTAGTACGTAACCTTCCCGTTGCCGATCAGCAACCCGACATCGCAGATACGGCGCACTTCATCGAGACCGTGCGAAACGAAAATAAACTGACTGACGGCCCGCCTTGCCTCCATCAGCGCTTCACTCTTCTTTCTGAAAACGGCATCCCCGACCGCGGTCACCTCGTCGATCACGTAATAGTCGAAATCAAAGGCCATCGACAGCCCGAAGCCCAGCCGCGCCCGCATACCGGTCGAATAGCTGCGAATCGGCATGTCGAAGAACTTGCCGAGATCGCAGAAATCGGCGACGAAGCGCACCTTATCCGCCAACTCATGCTTGCCCGCGTACAGCCGCGCGACAAACTTGACGTTCTCGCGTCCGGTCATGCTGCTCTGAAACCCGTTTGCGAGACCGACCGGCCACGATATGCGCTTGTTCGTCACCACCCGGCCGCGATCAGGCCTGTCGATGCCCCCGATAATGCTGAGCAACGTACTCTTGCCCGCACCATTGCGCCCGATCAAGCCGATACTCTTGCCCGACGGCACTTCGACATTGACGTCCTTGAACACGTAATGCCGACCGGACGGGGTTTTATACGACTTCGTGAGATTCTCGAGACGGATCATGATCGCAGCAGGGACGGTTCGCGCGCCTTATACAATGCAAGGCCGGCGAACAGGACAACGAGCGCGCTGAACGTCATATATACGAGACTGACGTTCTCAACCGCATACGCCGGCACAACCGTATGCCGCAACAGTTCGAGCGCGTGAACGAGCGGATTCCACAACACCCACCCCCGGTACTCCGCTGGAATGGTCGTCAGCGGATACATCACCGCACTCATGAAGTAAAGCGGCCGCATGAACAGCGGAATAATTTTCTCGCTGACCGGAAATTCATGGCCGATCACCATGAAAATTATTCCGATCCCCAATCCAAAAAGCACCAGAACGCCCCAGATCGCCGCCAGCTCCGGAATATCGCTCAACTGAACCGACTGCCCGCTCAGATCGAGAATCACCAGCAATACGACCAATACGACGGCACTGATAATGCACTCGAGGCCCGCGCGTGCGATCAGCGTATCCAGCGGATGCACCGGGCGATAGCTGAGCAGGCCGAGATTCGCCTCGAGCGCGTTCAGCGATCGCAAGGCGATATTGATAAACATGAAATACGGCACCAGACCGCAAATCAAAAATACCGGAAACGGAATGCCGGGCATCGTGTGCTTCGCGATCAATCCAAGAATCGCGAACAACACGAGCATATGAACGACCGGCTCGAGAAACACCCACAAATAGCCGAGCCGATGCTTGCCGAACCGAGTCTTCAGTTCGCGCAAGAACAATGCGTATATGACTCTACGCTGAATAGAGAACGCCTCGCCCAGCCTGGAGCCCCCGTTTGGCGGTTCTCCCATATGCAACCCCGGTTCCTTTTATCGCTTATGTCTTACGCGCTATGGACATGCGTCAATGCCCGGCGTAACCCGAAAAATTAATTCCGCTTGCCTCTGCCAAACTACCGAGGCGCCGCATTGTACCAGTTTACAGGTGCGAAAACTTGCTTACTTTTAAAACTTTTAACGGTTTTATACAAGCTTGCGACATGCCGACTGTCAAGACTGTCAATCATGACAGGAAGCAAAACCACCACCCGCGCGAGCCCCGCCCACCGCGGCTCCGCCGCCCCCACGCTCAATTCACGAAACAATGTTTCGTAAAATTACGTAATAGAATGGGAGCGCTTCCCACGGAAATTCCTTTCCTTACAGTCACCACGGAGCCCCCATGCTGAACCTCGACACCGCCCAGCAATTCCTGATGACCCGCGGCCTGGATTTCGGCCTCAACCTCCTCGCAGCGATCGTCCTGTGGTTCGTCGGCCGCTGGGCGATCCGCATCGCCACGCGGCTGCTCGGCAAGATCGTGCAGCGCAGCGGCAAGGTCGACTCGACCCTCGCCGACTACCTGACCTCCGTCGTCAGCGTGCTGCTGACGATCCTGCTGATCCTCGCGATCCTGCAAATTTTCGGCGTGCAGACCACGTCGTTCGCCGCGCTGCTCGCCGGCCTCGGCCTCGCGATCGGCACGGCCTGGGGCGGCCTGCTCGCGCACTTCGCGGCCGGGGTGTTCATGCAGGTGCTGCGGCCGTTCAAGATCGGCGACGTGATCAACGCGGGCGGCGTCACCGGCACGGTGAAGGAACTCGGCCTGTTCGGCACGACCATCATCACGCCCGACAACATCGTGACGATCGTCGGCAACAACAAGATCTTCTCGGACAACATCGCGAACTACAGCGCGACGCCGTACCGCCGCGTCGACCTGACCGCGAAGATCGCGAACGGCGTCGACGCGGTCGACGCGATCAACCGCCTGAAGGAAGCGGTCCAGAAGGTCCCGAACGTGCTGGCCAGCCCGGCGCCGGACGTCGGCGTGCTGCAGTTCACGCCGGAAGGCCCTATGCTGTTCGTGCGCCCGTCCACGCAACCGGCGAACTACTGGCAGGTGTACTGCGACACCAACCGCGCGATCCTCGACACGTTCCGCGACGCGCAATACCCGACGCCGGTAACGCCGATCTCGAACCGCACGACCTGACGCCACCGCACGTCGGCAGACGAAAAAAAAGCGTGGCACGCAGCCACGCTTTTCCGTTGCATCAACAACCGGCGGGTATCAACGCCCGCCCGTCTTCTGCGTATCACTCGACTGCCGGCCGCGCACCACCTTCCACAGCGCACCAAGCGCCACCGGCACGACCGCCGCACCGATCCCGGCCAGCACGATCACATTCAGGTACTGCCGAATAAACGGGATATTCCCGAAGAAATAACCGAGCAGCACGAGCAACAGCACCCACAGCAGCGCCCCAAGCACGTTGAACAACTGAAACCGCGCAGCACTCATCGCCGACGCGCCCGCGACGAACGGCGCGAAAGTCCGCACAACAGGAATGAAGCGCGCGAGCACGATCGTCTTGCCGCCATGCTTGTCGTAGAACGAGTGGGTCTTCTGCAGCGCCGCGCGGTCGAGGAAGCGCTCGAGCACCGGAATATGCGTGTTGAACACCTTCGGGCCGATCCAGCGGCCGATCAGGTAATTGACGGTATTGCCGCTGATCGCCGCGACGAGCAGCAGCACGATCAGCGCACTGACGCTCATTTCGCCGGTCGCCGCGAACGCGCCACCGATGAACAGCAGCGAATCGCCCGGCAGGAACGGAAGCACAACAAGCCCCGTCTCGCAGAACACGATCAAAAACAGCACGAGATAAACCCAAGCGCCATACTGCCGGATGAAATCGCCGAGGAATGCGTCGATGTGCAGGACGAGATTGACGAAATGAAGCAGCGTATCCAAGTGCGGTTCCTTCAGGGCAAGCAGGCCGGGTGCGGCCAAAAGGGCGGAATCGCCCGCCCGGCAAGGGCGGCGCGTGAAACGCAGTCATCATACCCAATCTACCTTAAGGCTCCGTGAAAAAACGTAACGGATCGCCGGCCCGGCGCGCACCCGCCGCCTCGCTATAATTCGGCCATGTCCGAATTCACCGAAACGGCCGCGGGCGCCGCGCCCGCCCCCGATCCGCACTCGCCGCGCCCGTTGCGCGCGATCCAGCCCCTGCCCGACCAGCTGATCAGCCAGATCGCCGCGGGCGAGGTGGTCGAGCGCCCGGCATCGGTCGTCAAGGAGCTGCTCGAAAACGCCCTCGACGCCGGCGCGAGCACGTTGCGCATCGTGCTCGACGAAGGCGGCGTCAAGCGCATCTCGATCACCGACGACGGCTGCGGGATCCCGCCCGACGAACTGCCGCTCGCCCTGATGCGCCACGCGACGAGCAAGATCCGCTCGCTCGAGGAGCTCGAAGCGGTCGCGACGCTCGGGTTCCGCGGCGAAGCGCTCGCGTCGATCGCGTCGGTCGCCGAGATGGCCATCACGAGCCGCACCGCCGACGCCGCACACGCGACGCGCATCGACGCGCACACGGGCGCGCTCGCGCCCGCCGCCGGTGCCGTCGGCACGACGATCGAGGTGCGCGAGCTGTACTTCAACACGCCCGCACGCCGCAAGTTCCTGAAGAGCGAGCAGACGGAGTTCGGCCATTGCGTCGAAATGATCCGCCGCGCGGCGCTCGCACGGCCTGACGTCGCGATCTCGGTGCTGCACAACGGCAAGGCGGTCGAGCACTGGAACGCGACCGAGCCCGCGCAGCGCGTCGCCAAGATTCTCGGCGACAGCTTCGCAACCGCACACCTGCCGCTCGACGAGCGCGCGGGGCCGCTCGCCGTCTACGGCTGCGCGGGCCTGCCGACCGCGAGCCGCGGCCGCGCCGACCAGCAGTATTTCTTCGTGAACGGCCGTTTCGTGCGCGACAAGCTGCTGACGCACGCGGTGCGCGCAGCGTACGAAGACGTGCTGCACGGCGACCGCTACCCGTCCTACGTGCTGTTCCTCGACCTGCCGCCCGAGGCGGTCGACGTGAACGTGCACCCGTCGAAGATCGAGGTGCGGTTCCGCGATTCGCGCTCGATCCACCAGTACGTTTTCCACGCGGTGCAGCGCGCACTGGCGCGCCATGCGGGCGCGTCGCCGGAAACCACCGCGGGTGGCCATGCCGCACATATCGCGCCTGCCGCGGGCGCGGCGCCGGGTGCAGCGTCGGGCCCGGCGTCGTTCCAGAACACGCCGCTCGGCCAGGCCGGCGGCAGCAGCGGCGGCGGTGGCGGCTTCTCGCCGTCGCCGTCCCTGCCCTCATCCCCGTCCCAAGGCAACACCTGGCTGCGCCAGGCGCGCATGACGCAGGGCACGCTGCCCGTCGCGCAGCCGCTTGCGCTCTACGATGCGCTGTTCGGCCGCAAGGACAGCGGAGCCGGCACGACGACGGTCGCGCACGACGCGACCGACGCAACGGCAGCGCCGCTGGCGGGATTCGCCGCCGCGCAATCGCTCGCGGGCGCCGCGCACGACGACCAGCCGCTCGGCTTCGCGCTCGGCCAGATCCACGGCATCTACGTGCTCGCGCAGAATGCGCACGGGCTCGTGATCGTCGACATGCACGCCGCGCACGAGCGGATCCTGTACGAACAGTTCAAGAACGCACTCGCCGATCGCTCGGTCGCGGTGCAGGCGCTGCTGCTGCCGGTATCGATGTCGGCGACGCCGGTCGAGATCGGCACCGTCGAAGAGGAACGCGACACGCTCGAGTCGCTCGGCTTCGACCTCGCGGTGCTGTCGCCGACGTCGCTCGCAATCCGCGCGGTGCCGGCGCTGCTGAAGGATGCGGACCTGCAGGCACTCGCACGCGCGGTGCTCGCCGACCTGCATGCGTTCGGCGGCTCGCGCGTGCTCACCGAGCGCCAGCACGAGCTGCTCGGTACGCTCGCGTGCCATCACGCAGTGCGCGCGAACCGGCGCCTCACGCTCGACGAAATGAACGCGCTGCTGCGCCAGATGGAAGCGACCGAACGCGCGGACCAGTGCAATCACGGCCGGCCGACGTGGTATCAGCTCACGCTCGCCGATCTCGACCGTCTGTTCATGCGCGGCCAATGAGCGTGTCCCAGCCTTCCCGCCCGACGACGATCGCGTGCCTGCTCGGCCCCACCGCCTCCGGCAAGACGGCCGCGGCGCTGGCGCTCGCCGAGCGCCGGCCGATCGAGATTGTCAGCGTCGATTCGGCGCTCGTCTATCGCGACATGGATATCGGTACCGCGAAGCCGACCCGCGACGAGCGCGCGCGCGTGCCGCACCACCTGATCGACCTGATCGACCCGGCCGATGCGTACTCGGCCGCCGAATTCCGCGCGGGCGCGCTGCGCCTGATCGGCGAGATCGCCGCGCGCGGCCGCACGCCGCTGCTCGCCGGCGGCACGATGCTGTACTACAAGGCGTTGACGCAGGGGCTGAACGACCTGCCGTCCGCGGATCCGGCCGTGCGCGCCGAACTCGACGCACAAGCCGCGCGCGACGGCTGGCCGGCGCTCCACGCGCGGCTCGCGCAGGTCGACCCGCAGACGGCCGCGCGCCTCGCGCCGAACGATTCGCAGCGCATCCAGCGCGCGCTCGAGGTGTTCCTGCTGAGCGGCCAGCCGATGTCGGTGCTGCTTGCCGCGCCGCCGCGCACGGACGACGAGGCGGCCCGCTACCGCTTCGTGCCGGTCGCACTCGAGCCGTCCGACCGCGCGGTGCTGCATGCGCGCATTGCGCTGCGCTTCGACGCGATGCTCGATGCGGGCTTCATTGACGAGGTCGAGCGGCTGCGCCGCCGCGACGACCTCCATCTCGGCCTGCCATCGATGCGCTGTGTCGGCTACCGGCAGGCATGGGAATTCCTCGACGGTGTCACCGACTATCCGACGATGCGCGACAAGGGCATCTTCGCGACGCGCCAACTGTGCAAGCGCCAGATCACGTGGCTGCGCGCGATGCCCGAGCGGATCGTCGTCGATTGCATCGCGGCCGACGCGACCGCACAGGCGGTCGACGCGCTGGAGCGCGTGCTCGACGGCCGCCCGCCGGCCTGACGCGCGAACCGCGCCGGCGCACGCCGGCGCATGCCGCGCGCGGTACGCACAGCCGAAAAAAAACCGCCCGGATCATCTCCGGGCGGCTTCCTGTGACCTCGTCTTGCTGACGTCGCGTCAGACCACGACCGTCTGCGCTTCGCCTTCGCGGCTCGCACGCACGGTGCCGATCTTCCACACCTGCTCGCCGGCTGCCGTCAGCTGACGCAGCGCTTCGTCGGCATCCGCCGCCGACACGATCACGGCCATGCCGATCCCGCAGTTGAACACGCGGTGCATTTCCGCGTCGGCGACGCCGCCGTGCTCCTGCAGCCACTGGAACAGCGGCGGCAGCGGCCATGCGCTCTGGTCGAGCTCAGCGGTCAGGCCTTCGCGCAGCACGCGCGGAATGTTCTCGACGAGGCCGCCGCCCGTGATGTGCGCCATGCCCTTCACGGCGATGGTTTCCATCAGCGCGAGGAGCGGCTTCACGTAGATGCGGGTCGGTGCCATCAGCGCGTCGGCGAGCGAGCGGCCGTGGAAATCGGCCGACAGGTCCGGGTTCGCGCGCTCGATGATCTTGCGCACGAGCGAGAAGCCGTTCGAGTGGATGCCGCTCGACGCGAGGCCCAGCACCACGTCGCCCTCGGCGATCGTGCTGCCGTCGATGATCTTGCTCTTCTCGACCGCGCCGACCGCGAAGCCGGCCAGGTCGTATTCGCCGTCCGGGTACATGCCCGGCATCTCGGCGGTTTCGCCGCCGATCAGCGCGCAGCCCGACAGCTCGCAGCCCGTCGCGATGCCCTTGACGACGGTCGCAGCGGTGTCGACGTCGAGCTTGCCGCACGCGAAGTAATCGAGGAAGAACAGCGGCTCGGCGCCCTGCACGAGGATGTCGTTCACGCTCATCGCGACGAGATCCTGGCCGACCGTATCGTGTTTGTTCAGATGAAAGGCAAGCTTGAGCTTGGTGCCGACGCCGTCGGTGCCCGACACGAGCACCGGCTCGCGGTACTTCTTCGGCACTTCGAACAGCGCGCCGAACCCGCCGATGCCGCCGAGCACGCCGTCGCGCAGGGTTTTCTTCGCAAAGGGCTTGATCTTGTCGATGAGCGCGTCGCCCGCGTCGATGTCGACGCCCGCGTCACGATAGGACAGACCTTGAGCTTCAGGAGCGGATTTCGGAGGATTCATGGGGGAATGCGAGAAGGTCGGTAAAATGCGATTTTACCCGAAGCCGGCCGCGCAGCCGGAATTCCCCGCATCGAATCGTCAG